>CAIKXV010000208.1 GCA_903831455.1 uncultured Pseudomonadota bacterium
CCTGTGCGCGAAGGCGGTGGCGCTCACGATGCTCTCCACGCTCAAGGCGGAACTGGGTGAACTCGATCGGGTGCGGCGCGTGATCCGCCTGCACGGAATGGTGAACGGAGCGCCCGGCTTCGACCGCCAGTTCGCGGTGATCGACGGCGCGTCCGATCTCTTCCACGACCTCTGGGGGCCCGAGTTCGGCTGCCATGCCCGCGCGGCCGTGGGCGTGGCCGAGCTGCCGAGGCGTGCGGTGCTGGAGATCATGGGCGAGTTCGAGGTCCACGCCGAGCGGTGAGCGCGCGAAGGATGCCCAGCGTTCGGCAACCGGAGGTTGCTGCCGTGGTGAACCCCTGTCTGCTGCCGGCCGCGGCTCTGGGAGCGGCCTTGATCACGATCGCGGCGCCGAGCCTGCCGGCGCGCGCCGCCGACGGCTACCCCTCCCGCCCGCTTCGCATCATCGTCGCCTTCTCCCCGGGCGGCCCCACCGACCTCGTGGCGCGGCTGCTCGCGCAGGGATTGTCCGAGTCGATGGGCCAGCAGGCGCTGGTCGACAACCGGCCGGGCGCGGGCGGCACGGTGGCCGGGCCGATCATCGCGCGCGCCGCACCCGACGGGCACACGCTGTTCACCGCGGCCAACGGCGAGGTGGCGATCGCCCCGCACCTGTACGCGAAGCTGCCGTGGAACCCGGCGACGGACATCGCACCGGTGTCGCGGGTGGGCGTGAGCCAGTTGCTGCTGGTGGTGCCGGCCGCGTCCCCGGCCGCTACGGTGAAAGACCTGATCGCCCTGGCGCGGGCCAGGCCCGGCACGATCAACTTCGCCTCCTCGGGCACCGGGTCCACCGCCCACCTGTCGGCGGAACTGCTCAAGGCGCTCGCCGGCATCGACCTCGTGCACGTGCCCTACAAGGGCGCGGGGCCGGCGCTGGCCGAACTCATCGCCGGGCAGGTGCAGATGCTGATCAGCGGGTTCGCGTCGGCCTGGCCCTACGTGCGCGCCGGCAAGCTGCGGGCGCTGGCCGTCACCGGCGCGGCGCGGGTGGGCGCGGCGCCCGACATCCCCACCCTTGGCGAGACCGTGCCGGGCTACGAGGTGACGTCGTGGTACGGCGTGTTCGTGCCCGCTCGCACGCCGCGACCGATCGTCGACCGGTTGAACCGCGAGCTCCGCACCCTGATCCGTCGCCCGGACATCGCGGAGCGGCTGGTGGCGATGGGCATCGAGCCCGAAGGCAACTCGCCCGAGGCTTTCGCCGAGCAGGTACGCGCGGAAACCCGCCGCTGGGCGCGCACCGTGGAGCAGGCCGGGCTGCAGAAACAGTAGGTACCCGGCCCCGGGGGCCGGGGCACGCACGCGCGGCGACGAGCGCGCATCGCGGATTCGCGATCCGCGCGCGCGGGTCGCCACGCCCCGGGCAAGCCGCCCGGGGGCGTGGCGCGCGCTCGACGAACCCGCTGGGCATGGCCGGCGTGCCGCAGCGGGGCGCCTGCCGCGGCCATCGACGGGGCGCGCGGTCCGGTAGGGGCCCTGCGCGGTGGATGGCGTCGAGGGGCTGGAAGGGTCGTGGCCCCGGCAAGGAGTTCTCACCGCGCGTGACGTGACCGAGCCACCGCACGCCGGTGTGCCGGCCGACCGCGAGCCGCCACCGAACGCGGGATTCGACCGGGCGAAGGAACGCGGGTGCGGCCTCTGACCGCGAGCCACCCCCCCCGGGCGGGGTGTGACGGCGGGCCGTGTTTGCGGCAAGATGCCGCTGTCGGCGGTGGTGTGTGCAGCGCGTGTGAAGCGCTCGCCGGACCGCGAACCGTCCGACGCACGACCCGGCGAGGGGCATGTCAAAGGCCTCCCTCGAACCCACCGAGCGGGTCGATCCAGACCGGAGGAGACATGATGCGAGTGCTTCGC
>CAIKXV010000209.1 GCA_903831455.1 uncultured Pseudomonadota bacterium
CCCGGATCACGGCGTCCCACTCGACCTCGCTCATCTTGTGGAAGAAGCGGTCGCGCAGGATGCCCGCGTTGCTGACCACCCCGTCGATGCGCCCCCAGGCCTGCAGTGCGGCGGCGACGATGGCTTCGCCGCCGCGCGGTTCGGCCACGCTGTCGGTGTTCGCCACGGCCTCCCCTCCCGCCGCGCGGATCTCGGCGACGACCTGCTGCGCCGGGCCGTCGTCGGCGCCCTCGCCGGCGAGGGATGCCCCGATGTCGTTGACCACCACCCGCGCGCCTGCCCGCGCGCAGGCGAGCGCGATCTCGCGCCCGATCCCTCCGCCCGCACCGGTGACGGCGACCACCTTCCCTTCGAGCATGCTCATGCTGACCTCCTTGCGTGATGCGGTCGGGCCCGCGCGCGGCCCGCGCGTTCGACCGCAACGCGGTGCGGTTCGTCCTTCTCGCCGACTGCGGGACCGCGTGTCCGCGCGACTACTGCAGCGGCGCGCCTCGCGCCGTCCAGGCGGCCAGCACGGCACGCTCCTCGTCGGTGAGCCCGGTGAGGTTGCCCGGCGGCATCGCGCGGGTGAGCACCGACTGCTGGTGGATCTTCGCGGCGTGCTGGCCGATGCGCTCGGGCGTATCGAGCATCACGCCGCCGGGGGGCTGCGCGAAGCCCGGCTGCGTGGGCGTGGCCGCGTGGCAGCTCGCGCAGCGTTGCGCGATCACGGCCTGGACCTCGGCGAAGCTGCTGCTCTGGGCGGCCTTCGGCGGCTGCGGCCGGATCGCCAGCGCGAGGGCGATCACCAGCAGCGCCGCGATGACCGGCAACCACGCGAGGGTGCGTCCTGCATGGCGGCGGTTGAAGAAGTGACGCACCAGCGCGCCGATCACGAACACGGCCACCAGCACCGCCCAGGCGTGCGGATGGCCCCAGGTCATCGGGTAGTGGCCGGAGATCATCACGAACACCACCGGCAGCGTGAGGTAGTTGTTGTGGACCGACCGCTGCTTGCCCCATCGGCCGTACTTCGGGTCCGGTTGCTCGCCCGCCAGCATCGCCGCGACCACTCGCCGTTGCCCGGGAATGATCACCATGGCGACGTTGGCGACCATGATCGTGCCGACCATCGCCCCGACCTGGATGTAGGCCCCGCGCGCGCCGAAGAGTTGCGCGCAACCCCATGCGGCCAGCGTGATCAGCGCCAGTCCGGCGACGGCCAGGGCACCCTCGTGCTGCCCCAGCGGGGAGCGGCACAGCAGGTCGTAGGCGACCCAGCCGGCGACCAGCAGGCCGATGCTGAGGGCTACCGCGGTGCCGGCGGACAGGTCGGCGACCGAGCGGTCGATGAGCATGGTGTCGGCGTGCAGGTAGTAGGCGACCACGAACAGCGCGAAGCCGCTGATCCAGGTCCAGTAGGCCTCCCACTTGAACCAGTGCAGCCGTTCGGGGAGGCGATCCGGCGCCACCAGGTACTTCTGCTTGTGATAGAAGCCGCCGCCGTGGATCGACCAGTTCTCGCCCATCACGCCGCGACGGGGTGGGTCCGCCGGATCCAGGCTGTTGTCCAGCGCGACGAAGTAGAAGGAGGTGCCGATCCACACGATGCCGGCGATGACGTGCAGCCAGCGAAGCAGCAGGCTGGCCCAGTCGAGCAGATACGCGTCCAAGGCGATCCCCATGGGTGTGAATGGTCGCCATGTTAACCGCAGGCGCCCGATGGCGTGCCC
>CAIKXV010000210.1 GCA_903831455.1 uncultured Pseudomonadota bacterium
CACCGGCAGGCAGGCGGACCGGATCCGCATCGGGGCGCTCGACGTCCAGCCAGTCGAGCCCGTGCCGGTCGCCGGGTTCGGGCGCGAGCAGGCGCTCGAGCCCGCCCCGCCCGGCCAGGCGCGCGATCTGCAGGCGCCCGGGACCGGCCAGCCCCGTCGGGCCGGGGCGCTCGGGCAGGAACCTGTAGAAGCCCGAAAAGCCCGGCGTGTCCTCGGTCAGGTAGATCGCCCCGCTGCTGGGGTCGACCGCGGCCGCCTCGTGGCGAAAGCGTCCCAGGCCGGCGAGCGGACGGGGCGATCGCGCGGCCTCGAGAGGCGCGACCTCGAACACGTAGCCGTGGCGCCGCCCGGGCCGACCGAGCGGGTCGACGAGGTTCGATCGGTCCTCCAGCGTCTCCTCGCAACTGAGCCAGCTGCCCCAGGGCGTCGGTCCGCCCGCGCAGTTGACCAGGGTCCCCGCGAGGCTGGCCCGAGCGCCCTCCCAGCGGCCCTCGCGCCAGAACAGGGTGGTGGTGCCTCCGCCGGGCACCCGTCCGCGCGCATCGGCCGCCTCGTCGTACGCCATGCCGCGCACGACCAGCGGATCGGTCACGAGCGCCCGCTCATGGTTGCGAACCAGCACGAGTTCGCGTCCGCCCGGCGTGTCGCGCATCGCGACCACCGCCATCCCGTCGTGGTTCGGGGGCGTCGACGCGCCATCGCCCATCGGATCGCCGGACCAGCCGTGGCTCTCGTAGGTGAACCCCTGCGGCAGCCTGAGCAGTTCCAGCCCGGTCGTGCGATCGGCCACCGGGGCCAGCGGGCCGTAGGGACTGTCCAGCCGCCGCGAGCGGGTTCGCGCCCGCAAGGCAGCCGCCACCCCGGCGGGAGCCAACCCCGCAGCGACCACGCCGGCGCTGGCCGCGAGCCAGCCGCGGCGCGCGGCGCGGGTCACGCGAACTGCGCGCGCATCCACTCGAGATAGGCGCAGGCGGTCGGATCGCCCTCGGCCGGCGCGAAGGCGGCGAGTTCGCCGGGCGTGCGCGGGAGAAACGGTCCTGCCTTGGCCTCGAACACCACGCTGGCGGGTTCCAGCGCCACCAGCGAGTGGATGACGCCCGAGGGGATGTCCACCCCCTGGACCGGTCCCCCGGGCTGGAGCACCTCGCGGGCGATCACCTCGCCACGGTCATCGAACACGAGGAGCCCGATCCGCCCGCGAAGCGCGATCAGGGTCTCGTCCTTCGTCGGGTCGAGGTGGCAGTGCGGCGGGATGTAGGACTGCGGCTCGATGGCATTGAGCAGGCGGTGCCCGGGGTGTTCGTCGCTCGCGTGGAAGTTGAGGTTGCAGCGCAGCCGCGGCCGCGCCCTCGCCTCGCCGGCGAGGGCGTCGAGCATCCCGGCGTCGATCCGGCGGATCGCCGCCATCAGTAGACGATCTCCACGCAATCGGGCTGCAGCCATTCGGCGAGCCCGGCGACCAGTGCCTCGTCGAGGTTGACGTTCCACGCCTCGCCGAGCGTGACCGGTGCGGTGGCGCGCCCGTTGTCCACCACCACCTGTACCGGACAGGGTCCGTTGCGCCACGGCGAGAGCAGCGCCTGCAGCCGGCGCACGTTCTGCTGCGCAGGCGTCCCCGAGAGCTGGCCGTTGCAGTGCAGCCGCAGGCCGCGGGCGAACCGGTTGCGCGCCGCCGTGACGTCGTAGACCTTCTCCACCGAGATGCGCCGGATCGACTCGCCCTCGCCGTCACCGCGGCGGATGTCGCGCACCTTCACCTCGAGCACGAGGACGGCGTCCTCGACGACCTGCGAACGATGCTGGTCGTAGAGTTCGCCGTACATCGTCACCTCCACCGCCGCGGTGCCGTCGGAGAGCACCACCACGACCAGCCGCGAGGAACCCTGCGTCTTCAGCGTACGCACCGACTCGACCACCCCGCCGATCAGTTGCGTGGCGGGCGCGAATTCCGAGCCTCCAGCCGCCGGGGCGAGACGCTCCAGCGTGCTGCGCACGAAACGCCCGAACTCCGAGCGCCAGGCGGAGTACGGATGGCCGGAGAAGTAGAACCCGAGCGCGGCCTTCTCCTCGCGCAACTGTATCCGTGCGTCCCAGGGCGCGGGCTCGGGCAGTGTCACGGCCGGGCGTGCGTCGGACTCGGCCTCGCCGAACAGCGACACCTGCTGCGCGTTGCGCTCGCGCTGTTCGGCGGCGGCCAGCGCGATACCCACCCAGGCCAGTTGCCGCGCGCGGTTCGGGTCGATGCCGTCGAAGGCCCCCGCGCGTACCAGGGCCTCGATCACCCTGCGGTTCACCGCGCGCTTGTCCACGCGCACGCAGAAGTCGAACAGGTCGCGGAACGGCCCGCCCGCCGCGCGCGCCGCCACGATCGCCTCGATCGCCGAGGACCCGGTGCCCTTCACCGCCCCCAGGCCGAAGTGCAGCGTCGCGCGGTCGATCGGGACGAAGCGGTACTGCCCGGCGTTGATGTCGGGAGGCTGGACCGCCAGGCCGTTCGCGCGCGCGTCGTCGCAGAGCGCGCGGACCTTGTCCGCGTCGTCCATCACCGCCGAGAGGTTGGCGGCGAGGAAGGCGGCCGCGTGGTGGGCCTTGAACCACGCGGTCTGGTAGGCCACCAGCGCATAGGCGGCCGCGTGCGACTTGTTGAAGCCGTAGCCGGCGAAC
>CAIKXV010000211.1 GCA_903831455.1 uncultured Pseudomonadota bacterium
ATCACCTTTCGCGTGATGCGCCCCCGAGAACTGGAGGGCGACGGATCGTCGACCGACGTTTCGCGATAACCCGCTCGCGTCCCCCGGCAGGATGCGCCGGACTCGGGCCCGGCATGGCCGTCTCGCTGCGGGCCCTGCCCGGCGGCAACACCGGTCCCGACCGACAGGACCCTCAGCGCGGATGCGATACCGTCCGCAGCTCGAGGTCGACCCGGGACACCCCCGAACCGACCCCGACAGGATTGAACCGATCGGTGACGTGCAGGAGGCGCGAACCCTCGGTGATCCGCGCTCGCACCGACAAGCGTGCGTGGGCCGGCACGGACGTGGGCGCGTAATCGATGGCATAGGAGAGACCGGACCGGGGCCCGACGATGCGCACCGACGCGATGCGTATCGCAGGCGCGTCGGCGCGAGCCGTATCCTCGAGCGCGATTTCCAGCACCGACCCGGCGGGCAGCGGATCGCCCGGGAAGTAGACCTGTCCCTCGACCCGGGCGCTCCCCGGGGCGGGGCCCGACGCGCACCCTGCGAGCAGCACCACCGCACCGGCCAACCACCGCCGACGGAACATCAGGCCACGCGCAGCCGCCGCGGTCACGGCTGCGCGGACCGCTCGAACACCACCTGCCCGGCCGCCCCGCGAAGCCGCAGGCCTCTCCGGCCATCGAGCGTCACCTCGGTCGCCTGCGCGCCGTCGGCCAGCAGTGCGCCCAGCGTGCGACTCACCGCCGCGGCGGGCTCGGACAGGCAGGCCATGCGGGTGGAGGCAGCCTTGGCGGCAAGGCGGCCCGCCTCCAGCGTGAAGCGCCCGATCAGCCGGTTGCAGCCATCGGAGCCGCGCAACTCGCCGCTCGCGGCCACGAACACCAGTTCGGCCTTCGAGCCCGCCACCGGACGCCCGTCGACTTCGCGCAGCACCCATCCGCCCTCGAGTCCGGCGAGCTCCATCGCCCTCTCGGCGGCTGCGGCCGATCCGCTCGTCCGGGTCTGGGCGCAGCCGGCGACCAGTACCAGCGCACACACGGCCGCGAGGCCATCCATCAACCGTTGGTTACGTCTCATCGAAGGTTCTTCCGTACCGGATGGATCGAAGGCAGCCCGCGCACTCCCGCGGGCCATGGGGTTCACACCGACGCGCGGTTGCGCGGCGCGCGCCGCTTCGCGACGAGGGCTGCGGCCCCGCGCCCTGCCCGCCCGATCCGGCCACGCGCCGCAGGCGGCAGGCATGGCCCGGACGGGGGCCGTGGCGCGGGAGCCGGGCGCACGCGGGCCTGTCGTCCTGCGTGCGACGCGCAGGCGGCGCCGACACGTCGGGGATCACGACGGCTGCCCTCTTCGGTAGATCAAGTGGTAGACGAGCGCCACCAGCACGCTGCCGCCGACGAGGTTGCCGGCGATCACGACCGCAAGCCGCTCGAGGAACGCGACCAGGTCCAGGCCCGGGACAGCGGCAGGGCCCGCCGCCTCGAGCAAGAGCGCCATCGGGACCACGAACATGTTGGCCACGCTGTGCTCGAACCCCGCGGCGACGAACACCGTCACCGGCGGCACGATCGCCACGGCCTTGTCGATCACCGACCGCCCCGCCGCGGCCATCCAGACCGCCAGGCAGACCAGCACGTTGCACAGCACCCCGCGCCAGAAGGCCTCGGGGAGCGGCAACTCGCACTTGGCCGTGGCGACCTGCACGTAGGCCGCGGCGATTGCGCCGGCGTTACCCGAGGCATGCCCCGACAGCCACACCATCATGGCGAGCACGAGGGCACCCGCGAAGTTCCCCGCGCACACGACGAGCCAGCAGCGCAGCAACTCCCCCGTGCCGATACGCCCGTCCGCCCAGGCCATGGCCAGGAGGTTGTTGCCGGTGAACAGTTCCGCACCGGCGACCACCACCAGCAACAACCCGAGCGAGAACACGAGGCCGGCCAGCAGGCGCGAGGCCGCGTAGCCCAGCGTGGCGTCGGACAGCACCAGCATGCAGACCAGGGCGCCCAGTCCGATGAACGCGCCGCCGAGCAGGGAAAGCACGACCATCTGCAGCAGCGGAAGCCGGGCCTTGGTCACGCCGACCGACTCGATTCGCGCGGAGATCTCGGCGGGTGTGTATGCGTCCGATCCGAACAGCGATGCCATCACAGCTCCCCCTGGCCCGAGGAGGCGAGCCTAGTCGGGCGCGACGACCGTGGGCGAAAACCCCCGGGGACGATAACCGAAGTCGCGGACCGCGGCATCATGGCCGAACGCCATGTCCGCAGTCATGCGACGCGCCATCTGCGCGTTGAAGTCGCGGTAGCGCGGCAGCAGCGACAAGGCGTAGAGCGCGATGCCGACCACCGGCACCGGTACTGGAATCACCCGGGCGCGTCGACCGAGCGCCGCGAATATCCGGTCCACCACCTCGCGATAGGACAGCACTTCGCCGCCCGACAGGTCGTAGGCCCGGTCTTGCGCGGCGACGTTGCCCAGCACCGCGACGCAGGCCGAGGCGAGGTCTTCCGCATGTACCGGCTGGCGCAGGCCGCGCCCGCCGCCCACCAGCGGAAACACGCCGAAGCGGCGAATCGCGCCAGCGATCACCATGACGTTGCGGTCGAGGCCTGCGCCGTGGATCAGTGTGGGCCGGAACAGCGTCCAGGCCACGCCCAGCGCCTGCGCGCGTTCGGCGAGCGAGGTCTCGCCCTCGACGAGGCTCGCCACCAGCCGCTGCTCGCGCGGCGAGGGTGACGAGGCCTTGGTATAGCGACTCGTGGACCCGAACGCCACCACCTGACGCACGCCCTGCGCCGCCGCCTCGTCCAGCCGCGCAGCGACCAGCCCCAGCGGTCCGAGGTGAATCCAGCGCGTACACCCCGAGGCCCAGGCCCCGCCCGGCGCCTCGAGATCCGCGCGTCGCCACTGCACCCGATCGCGTGCCGTCCAGTTGCGGCCGAATCGCGCGGTGGCGGCGTCCGGGTCGCGACGCGAGACCGCGACGACCGCCAGCCCCTCGTCGAGCAGCCGTGGCAGGAGGAACCATCCGATCTGGCTGGCAGCCCCGGTGACCACGACCCGCTCCCCGGGCTGTACGCCGGGACCGGGGTGGGGTCGCCACGCCGCTTCGCTCACGGACGACGCTCGCGGGCGAGTCCGGCCTCGAGGCGAGCGAGCGCCTCGCGCGCCTGCCGCAGGTCGTCTTCGAGCGACGTCGGCGCCGCCGGATCCGGATCGGTCGCCCGGGCGCTCGCCTTCGTCTCCTCGAGGCTGTTGATCACGACGGCCACGAACAGGTTGATCATCACGAAGGTGCCGATGACCACGAACGAGATGAAATAGACCCAGGCGAAGGGTACCGCCTGCATCGCATCGCGCATCACCTCCGCCCAGCCTTCGAGGGTCGCCACCTGGAACAGCGTGAGCAACGCGTCGCCCAGCGTGCCCCAGCGCTCGGGGTCATGCGCGTGGAACAGGTGCCATCCCGCCACCGCATACACGTAGAACAGCAGCATCACCAGCAGCACGACATGGCCCATGCCCGGGAGCGCGTGCACCAGGGTGGCCACGACCAGGCGAAGCTTGGGCAGGGCCGACACCAGTCGCAGCACCCGCAGCAGACGTACCAGCCGCGCCACCATCGACAGCTCGCCGGTGAACGGCAGCAGCGACAGCACGACGATCGTGAAGTCGAACAGGTTCCATCCATCCCCGAAGTAGCGCCTCCACTGCGGGGCCACCGCGGTGATCTTCAGCGCCGCCTCCGCGATGAACGCTGCCAGAACGAGGTGGTGCGCCCACAGGATCAGCGATCCGAACCGCTCGACGATCGCGTGGGAAGTCTCCAGGCCGACCAGGACCCCATTGAAGACGATGAGTGCGATGATCAGTCGCTCGAAACGGCGATCGGCGACGAGGCGGCGGGCTAGGGATTGCATCGGTGGCGACCGGCGTGTCGGGGCGGGTGCGCGATGCTAGCCCAGCGGCATGACCGCGCCAAGACGCCGCCCCGTGCACGGGCTGCGACACCCGACCGATGCCCGGCGCCGGTTCGCCTGCGGGCGTCGGCAACCGCCGGACGGGCCCGCCCCCCGATCAGCGGGGGCCGGGTGCGGCTCCGCCGGCGGGGTCATGCATCGCTGCGGGCACCCGGCCGCTCGCCAGCCTCGCGGCCTGGGCCCGTGGCATCGACCGGAGTGACCGACGGGCGGCGGGCCAGGCAGTCCCGGCCGCTACCCGATCGGCCCCTCAGGCAGGCTCTCCCTTGGCGAAGGTCACGATCCCGCCCCTGACGTCTACCCGGATCGTGTCGCGGGCGGCAAAGCGACCCTCCAGGATCTCCTTCGCGAGGCGGTTCTCGATCTCGCTCTGGATCGCCCGCTTCAGCGGCCGGGCACCGAACACCGGATCGAAGCCCGCACGCGCCACCTCGGCCACGGCCGCGTCGCTCACCTCGAGCTTCATCTCCAGCGCGGCCAACCGCTGCTCGAGCAGGCGCAGCTGGATGCGGGCGATGTTCGCGATGTTCGCCTCGTCGAGCTCGTGGAACACCACGATCTCGTCGATGCGGTTGACGAACTCCGGGCGGAAATGCGTCTTGACCTCGGCCATCACCGCGACCTTGACCACGCCGTAGTCGCTGCCCGACAGCTGCTGGATCATCTGGGAGCCGAGGTTGGAGGTCATCACCACCACGGTGTTGCGGAAGTCGACCGTACGGCCCTGCCCGTCGGTCATGCGACCATCGTCGAGGACCTGCAGCAGCACGTTGAACACGTCCGGATGGGCCTTCTCGACCTCATCGAGCAGGATCACGCTGTAGGGCTTGCGCCGCACCGCTTCGGTGAGATAGCCGCCCTCCTCGTAGCCCACGTACCCGGGCGGCGCGCCGATCAGCCGGGCGACCGAGTGCTTCTCCATGAACTCGGACATGTCGATCCGGATCATGTGCTCCTCGGAGTCGAACAGGAACTCGGCCAGCGCCTTGCACAGCTCGGTCTTGCCCACGCCGGTGGGACCGAGGAACAGGAAGGATCCGTACGGCCGCTTGGGATCGGCGAGGCCCGACCGCGAGCGGCGGATCGCGTCGGAGACGAGGCGTACCGCCTCGTCCTGCCCGACGACCCGCCGGTGCAGCGCCTGTTCCATGGCCAGCAGCTTCTCGCGCTCGCCCTGCATCATCTTGGACACCGGGATGCCGGTGGCCCGCGACACCACCTCGGCGATCTCCTCGGCGCCCACCTGCGTGCGAAGCAGGCGCGGGCGCCCGGCGCCGGCGCCTGCCTCCTGCTCGGTGGCCTGGCGCAGCTGCGCCTCGAGCTGCGGCAGGCGGCCGTACTGGATCTCGGCCACCTTGTCGAACTTGCCCTGGCGCTGCAGTTCCACCAGTTGCGCGCGCAGCCGGTCGATCTCCTCCTTCACCTGCTGGGAACCCTGCAACTGCGCTTTCTCCGCCTTCCATACTTCCTCGAGGTCGGCGTACTCGCGACCGAGCCGCTCGATTTCCTCCTCGATCAACGCGAACCGCTTCTGGGAGGCTTCATCCTTCTCCCGACGCACCGCCTCGCGCTCGATCTTGAGCTGGATCAGCCGGCGATCGAGGCGGTCCATCGACTCGGGCTTCGAGTCGATCTCCATCTTGATGCGTGCGGCCGCCTCGTCGATCAGGTCGATCGCCTTGTCGGGGAGGAACCGGTCGGTGATGTAGCGGTGCGAGAGTTCGGCCGCAGCGACGATCGCCGGGTCGGTGATCTCCACGCCGTGGTGAAGTTCGTACTTCTCCTGCAGTCCGCGCAGGATCGCGATGGTCGACTCGACGCTGGGCTCGTCGACCAGCACCTTCTGGAAGCGGCGCTCGAGCGCCGCATCCTTCTCCACGTACTTGCGGTATTCGTCCAGCGTGGTCGCGCCGATGCAATGCAGCTCGCCGCGCGCGAGCGCGGGCTTGAGCATGTTGCCGGCATCGATCGCTCCCTCCGCCTTGCCCGCCCCCACCATGGTGTGGATCTCGTCGATGAACACGATGGTGCGGCCCTCGTCCTGCGCGATCTCCTTGAGCACGGACTTCAGGCGTTCCTCGAATTCGCCGCGGTACTTGGCACCCGCCAGCAGCGCTGCCATGTCGAGCGAGAGCACCCGCTTGTTGCGCAACGTGTCGGGCACCTCGCCATTGACGATCCGCTGGGCCAGGCCCTCGACGATGGCCGTCTTGCCCACCCCGGGCTCGCCGATCAGGACCGGATTGTTCTTCGTCCGCCGCTGCAGCACCTGGATCGCACGGCGGATCTCGTCGTCGCGTCCGATCACCGGGTCGAGCTTGCCCGCCCGCGCGCGCTCGGTGAGATCGAGCGTGAACTTCTTCAGCGCCTCGCGGCTGCCTTCGGCCTCGGCGCTCGAGACCGACTCGCCTCCGCGCAGCTGGCCGATCGCCAGCTCGAGCTGCGCACGCGTGACCCCATGCTGCTTGAGCAATCGGCCGGTCTCGCCGCGCTCATCGCATGCGGCGAGGAGGAACAGCTCGGAGGCAATGAACTGGTCACCCCTCTTCTGCGCCTCGCGATCGGTCAGGTTGAGCAGGGCCGAGAGGTCGCGGCCGACCTGGACATCGCCGCCGTGGCCATCGACCTTCGGCAGCCGCGCGACGGCCTGGCGGAGCGCCTCGCGCAGGCCGGAGACGTTGCCCCCGGCCTTGCCGAGCAGCGCGGCGGTGGAACCCTCCTGCTGGTCGAGCAGTGCGAGCAGCAGGTGCTGCGGTTCGATGAACGGGCTGTCGGCGCCGACGGCCAGGCTCTGGGCATCGGCGAAGGCCTGCTGGAAGCGGGTGGTGAAGCGGTCGAAGCGCATGGCGCCCTCCGGGCATCAGGGGTATGCCCGTCAGGTGGGGCATCGCGGCCATCGTTTCAAGGGCACGGCCAATCCCAGGGCACCGGATCCCGGGGGAACGGATACGGGCGGCCGGCGCGCGCGGCGGTGACCGCGGGGTGCTCTGCTATGCTGCGCCCGCCATGACGACGCCCACCCGAGAACCCGATCCCCCGCCGGCCGCGCCGGCGAATGACCGTCCGGTTCGCGCAGGCCCGCTTGCCGTCGCACGGGCGGTGGTGTGGAGCTTCCTCGGCATCCGTCGCGGTCGAGATCTCGATCGCGACGTCGCGACGATCACCCCGGGGCAGGTGGTGGTGGGCGGCCTGGTCGGCGCCGCCGTGCTCGTCGGGGGATTGGTGATGCTGGTGCGCTGGATCGTCGCCACCGCCGGCTGAACGGCTCGCGGACCGCGCCGGCCGCCGGAACCGGGGGGCTGGCCGAACGGGGCAGGCATCGTTCGACGCTCGACCGGGCGCGTCGCGCGCCACCGGCCCCCGCGCGGGGTACCGGCGGCTCGGTTCACCGCTGGGCGAACACCCACGCCACCAGCGAGCGCAACTCGGCGTCGTTGATCGCCGGATGAGGCGGCATCGGGATCGAACCCCAGTCGCCGGCGCCACCGTCGCGGATCCGGCGGGCGACCCGTTCAGCGCCTCCAGCCTCGCTGCCAAAGCGTCGGGCAACGTCCCGGAAGCTCGGGCCCACGACCTTGCTGTCCATCGCATGGCAGCCGGTGCACCCATAGGCCGCCAGCAGCGTCTGCACGTCGCGCGAACCGGTCGCCGCGGGGGCGGGGGCGGCGGACGCCGCCGGCGCGCCCGCAGGCCGTGGCCGGGGGCTGCCGTCGTCGTTGCGGCCGTAATAGGTGAACAGGTAGTCGACGATCGGCGCGATTTCGCCGGGCGCCACCGGCGCGCCGCGCTTGATCATCAGCTCGGTGTTTTCCAGCCACTCGGAGCGGGTGAGGCGCGACCGGGTGATGTGCTGGGCCTCGTGGCAGATCACGCAGCGCTGCATCGTGAGTTCCATCCCGGCCCCTGGCACCAGCGTGGGCTCCGGGGTCGGCGCCTGTGCCGCGATCGGCGCGCTGGCGAGCAGGACGGCCGCGAACATCGAGCCCAGGATCGCGGGGGCGCGCAGCCCCCCGCGTGCATGGCTTCGGGGCATCGCTCAGGCCTCCACCGTGAAGCCGACGCGGTGCACGCCGTTCCAGTAGTAGCCGAGCGGGTTCCACGCCGGCACGAAGGGCTGGACGTTGCCGCGGTCATCGGTCGCGCGCGCGAGCACGGTCTGGTATCCGCTCTTCTCGGGATAGTGGTCGAGGCTGAAGCGGCGCCAGGCATAGCGATCGCCCCGGCGGTCGAGCGACGCACGCTGCCAGGTGACGCCCTCGTCGAACGACAGGTCGACGCGACGAATCGAAGACTCGCCGACCCACGCCCGCCCCTCGATCGGCACCACCTGCCCGCGGCGGAAGCGGGCGTTCGGCCCCGGGAACGTGATCATCGACTTGACCGGCCAGTCCTCGGTGCTTACGGCGTCGGCCGGCATCTTCTCGCCCGGGGCGACCGGGGTGCCGGGGATGCGGTAGCTGTCGTCCATGTAGGTGCCCTTGAAGGGCGCGGGCAGCACCTCGATGGCCGTCACCCACTTGATCGAGGCCGATCCCACCCAGCCGGGGACGAGGCTGCGCATCGGCGCCCCGTGGACTGGGCTGAGGTTCTCGCCGTTCATCCCGGTGGCGATCATGGTGTGGCGCTCCATGGCCTTGGCCATCGGGATCGAGCGCACTACCGGTGGGATGGTGGGCAGCGGGCCGCGATCCACTCCGAAGAACGCGACGTGCACCGCGCCGTTGCGAACGCCCGCCATGCGCAGGATTTCGGCCAGGCTGACCCCCGTCCACTTCGGGCAGCCCATGCCGCCCGTCTCGGACCATGGGGTTCCGCGCGGCGTGGGTCGGAAGGCGGTGCGTCCGGAACCCGCGCACTCCAGCATCGCCTGCTGCTCCCAGACGTTCATCTTGCGCAGGTCGTCCAGGGTCAGGGTGAGTTCGCGGTCGACCAGCCCGCGCACCGTCAGGACGTGCCTGGACGCATCGACCTCGGGGGTGTTGAGGTTGTTGCGCACGAACATGCGCCGGGTCGGCGTCACGAGGAAGTTGTGGTGTTCGGCCGGGGCGCTCGCCGTCAGCGGCCGCTCGGAGTGGATGGCGAGCACCGAATCCTTGCCGGCCATGACCACGGCATTCGGGATGCTGCCCGCGGAGTCGGCGGGAGCCTGCGCCGCCGCCGTGCCGGCAAGCGCGCTGCCGCCCAGGGCCGCGCTCGCCTGCGCGATGCGGGTCAGGAAATCGCGGCGAGTCGCGTGCAGGCGCTCGAGCCCGGTCGCACGAGGGGTCGGCTGGTCCATGGTATGGCCTCCTTGGATGGTCGTGGATCGCGGTCGACTGGACGAGCCTGCAGCACTGCGTCCCGGACCGGGTCGGGATGTTGTTTGATGTACCCTGACACACTCGAATGCTACCCATGCACTGGGCGGCATACCAGCGACCGCCCTGCGCCCATGCGACGGCTGGCAAGTCAGCCGGCAGGCATGACGGGCCGTGGATAGAATCCGGGGCTCCCGGTCGCGCGATCCCCGCTTCTGCCGTGCAGCCTCTCCCATGAGTTTCCCCCCTGAACTGATCGCCCGACACGCGCGCGACGATGCCGCGCGGGCGCTGGCCGAGGATGTCGGCACCGGCGATCTCACCGCGGCGCTGATCGCTGCCGAGGCTCGGCTTCGCGCCCGGGTCGTCGCCCGGGAGGCTGCCGTCCTCGCCGGTCGGCCGTGGTTCGACGCCGTGTTCGCCGCGGTGGACACCGCCGCACGCATCGAGTGGCTGGCGGCCGACGGCGAGCGCATCGCGGCCGGCCAGGTGCTCTGCCGCATCGAGGGATCCGCTCGCTCGCTGCTCACCGCCGAGCGCAGCGCGCTCAATTTCCTGCAACTGCTCTCGGGCGTGGCGACCCGCACCCGGCAGCACGTCGACGCCGCGGCCGGGCACCGCGCGCGAGTGCTGGATACCCGCAAGACGCTGCCCGGGCTGCGGTTTGCCCAGAAGTACGCGGTTGTCGCCGGCGGCGGCGCGAACCACCGGATGGGCCTGTACGACATGGTCCTCATCAAGGAGAACCACATCGCGGCCGCCGGTGGCCTGCGCGAGGCCGTGCTGGCCGCGCGCCAACGCTTCCCGGGCGTCCCCGCACAGGTCGAGGTGGAGACCGAGGCGCAACTGGCCGAGGCGCTGGATGCCGGGGCGCGCCTCATCCTGCTCGACAACTTCAGCGTGGAGCGCATGGCCGCCGCCGTGCGCACCACCGCCGGGCGCGCCGAACTCGAAGCCTCGGGCGGGATCACCCTCGACACGATCGCCGCGATCGCCGCCACCGGCGTGGACCGCATCTCGGTGGGTTCGCTCACCAAGGATGTCCGGGCGCTCGACCTGTCCATGCGATTCGAGGATTCCCCGATCGCTGCAACCTGAGTAGCCACCGGATGCTGCCTTCCGGGGCTTCGAACCGCACGATGCCCCGCAGGCCATCATTCCACCCCACCCTGTCCACCTTGCGCCGGCAGGGTCCGTTCCGTGCCAAGCCACCCGGACCCTCCGCTTTCGCATCGCCACGATACCCCTCCCCACCTGGAGCCCCGATGAAGACACCCGCCCGCCCGCCGCAGCACAACCCCCGCCGCCGCCTTGCCATCGGCCTCGCCGCGATCGCCTCCGGCGTGTCCATGGCCCCCATCGGGGCATCGGCCCAGACCGACGCCGCATGGCCGACGAAGCCGGTCCGCCTCATCGTGACCTTCTCGCCCGGCGGCGGCGCCGACCTGACCGGACGCATCCTCGGCGCCCGCCTGAGCGAGGTCTGGAAGCAGCCGGTGCTCATCCAGAACCGCCCGGGCGGCGGCGGTTCGATCGGCGCCGAACTCGCCGCGCGCTCGACGCCCGACGGCAACACGCTGCTGGTCGTCGCCTCCACCCACACGGTGGGCGCCGCCCTGCTCCAGAAACTGACCTTCGACCTCGTGAAGGACTTCAAGCCGGTGGCGATCGCCACCTCGGCGCCGATCGTCCTGGTCGTCGCGCCGCGGGTGAAGGCCACCACGCTGCCCGAGTTCACCGCGCTGCTGCGGGCGCAACCCGACCGCTTCAACTACGCGAGCTGCGGCATGGCGAGTTCGCACCACTTCACGATGGAGAGCTACAAGTTCGAGACCAAGACCGTGGCCTCGCACATCCCGCAGAGTTGCGCGGGAGCAGTCACCAACGTGCTCGGGGGCCAGCTCGACGTGGCCGCGGTCACGCTCGCCACCGCACTGCCGCACATCCAGACCGGGAAGCTCCGGGCCATCGCCCTCGCGAGCACCAACCGCTCGGCACTCGCGCCGGACATCCCGGCCTTCCGCGAGACCGGGGTGCCCGAGCTGAAGACGTTCGCCTACGAGAACTACTACGGATTCCTCGCACCGGCAGCCACTCCGCAGGCCATCGTGTCGAAGATCGAAGCCGATGTCCGCCAGGTGCTGCGCGAACCGGAGATGGAGAAGCGCCTTGCCGCATCCGGTCTCGACGCCTTCTTCCGCTCCGGCGCCGATACCCTGAAGCTGCTGCGGGCCGACATCGAGCGAGCCCGCCGGATCGCCTCGGTGGCGGGCATCCAGCCCGAGTGATGGCCGCGTCGGTCCGATGAAGGCCCCCGCCTTCCGCTATCACGCCCCGCGTCGCCTCGAGCAGGCGATCGAACTGGCGGCAACCCTGCCCAACGCCCGCCTGCTCGCGGGCGGACAGTCGCTGCTGCCGATGCTCAATTTCCGCCTGCTCGCCCCCGAGCACGTGGTCGACCTGGCGAAGGTCGAGGGGCTGGCCGGGATCGACGAACTGCCCGGCGCGGTGCGCATCGGTGCGATGACCCGGCAGCGCGAGATCGAATTCTCGGAGGTCGTTCGCCGGCGCCTGCCGCTGCTGGCCGAGGCGATCCGCTGGGTCGGACACCGCCAGACGCGGAACCGGGGCACGCTGGGCGGCAGCCTCTGCCACCTCGACCCTTCGGCCGAACAGCCCATGGTCGCGATGGCGATGGATGCCGTGCTCGACATCGCATCGCCCAAGGGCACCCGGCGGCTGCCGATGCACGAGTTCGCGCTCGACCTGATGACCCCTGCGATCGAGGACGGCGAGATCGTGACCGCCGTCACCTTCCCGCAGTGGCCCGAGGGACACGGCTGGGGCTTCGAGGAGTTCGCGCGGCGGCACGGCGACTACGCGATCGTCGCGGTCGCGGCACTCGTGCTGCGCGACGGCGACGGCCGGCTGTCCCGGGCCTCGGTCACGCTGGGCGGGGTCGCCGCGACGGCTCGCCGGGTCACCGACGCCGAACGATGCCTGGTGGGCAGCCGCGGAGAGCCCGCCGCCGTCGCCGCGGCCGCCGAGGCCTGTGCACAGGTCCCGGCCATGGGCGATGCCCAGATTCCAGCCGGGTACCGCAGTCGCCTCGCCCGCACCCTCGCACAGAGGGCCCTCGATCGCGCGATCGCACGCACCGGCGCGGTCGCCTGAGGCCTCGCCGGGCACCCGCCGCCCCCACACCCTTGTCCACGCCCCGATGAGCTCCCCCTCCCACCCTCCCTCCGACCGTTGCGTCGACCACCACGAGATCCGCCTGCGAGTGAACGGGCGCGACATCTGCGCCCGCGTCGAGGACCGCCTCGGCCTCGCCGACTTCCTGCGCGAGGACCTGGGGCTGACCGGCACGCACCTGGGCTGCGAGCACGGCGTATGCGGTGCATGCACCGTGTGGATCGACGGCCACTCCGCGCGAGCCTGCCTCACGCTCGCGGCCCAGGCAGACGGCTGCGAGATCCGTACGGTCGAGTCGCTTGCCTCCCCCGACGGCACGTTGCACCCGCTGCAGCAGGCTTTCCGCGACCATCACGGGCTGCAATGCGGCTACTGCACGCCGGGCATCCTGATGTCGCTCGCCGAACTGCTGCGCGACGTGCCCGACCCGGACGAATCGGCGATCCGCGAGGTCCTCTCCGGCCACCTGTGCAGGTGCACCGGCTACCAGAACATCGTCGCGGCAGCACGCGCCGCGGTCGACCGGCTGCGGGGCGCGCAATGAGCCCGCTCGACGGCGTCCGCGCGCCCGCCAGCGGCCTGCGGCAAAGTGCCCCGCGGATCGAGGATCCCGCGCTCCTGCGCGGCGAGGGCCGCTACCTGGCCG
>CAIKXV010000212.1 GCA_903831455.1 uncultured Pseudomonadota bacterium
CGGCGGCGGTGATCTCGGCGCTCGGGGCGGCGGGCTGATGCCGGGCGACGCGAGCCTGATGCGCGTGCAGGGCGCGCGAGCGGACATGCCCCGGCGTGGCCTGGCCGTCGAGCTCTGCGGCATGACGAAGCGCTTCGGGTCGCTGACCGCGCTCGACGACGTGTCGATACGGGTGCACTCGGGCGCCTTCCATGCGCTGCTGGGCGAGAACGGGGCGGGCAAGAGCACCCTGGTCAAGTGCCTGGTCGGGTTTCATCCGCCCGATGCCGGGGAGGTGGTGGTCGACGGGCGCCAGCAGGTGATTCGATCCCCCCACGACGCGCATGCGCTGGGCATCGGCATGGTGTACCAGCACTTCACGCTGGTACCCAGCATGACGGTGGCCGAGAACCTCGTGATGTCCCGCGCGGACGTGCCTGCGGTGGTGCGCTGGTCGCGCGAACTCGAGCGCCTGCGCGCCTTCATGGACACCGTCCCTTTCCGGGTGCCCCTGGACCGACCGGTATCGAGGCTGGCGGCCGGAGAGAAACAGAAGGTCGAGATCCTGAAGCAGCTCTACCTGCAGCGGCGCTTCATGATCCTCGACGAGCCGACTTCGGTGCTCACCCTCGGAGAGGCCGACGAGGTGCTGGGCATGCTGCGTACGCTCACGCGCGAGCGTACGCTCACCGTGCTCATGATCACGCACAAGTTCCGCGAGGTGATGGGCTTCGCGGACACGGTCTCCGTGCTGCGCCGGGGTCGACTGGCGGGCGAGGGGCGCGTCGCGGATCTGGACCCCGAGCGGCTGGCCTCGATGATGCTGGGCGAGCGCGCGACCGCCGCGTCGGTGTCCCCCGCTGCGGTGGCCCCGCAGTCCGCGGCGCCCGCGTTGTCCACGGCATCGACGCGACCTGCCGCTGCGACTGCGTCGGCCACGCCGGCCGATACCGCGGCGGACTCCGCGGGCCCGGCGCCGTCCCGAGCACCGACCGCAACCCCCGAGGGGGCCGCGTCCTCCGTGGCCGGGGAAGGGATGTCGGTCGGATCCGCCCGACCTGCAGCCTCGCACCCGCGCCTGGCGGTGCGCGCGCTTCGGGTGCGGGGTGACAGCGGCGCGCTCGCCGTCGAGGCCTTCACCGTGGACATCGCACCGGGCGAAATCGTCGGTATCGCGGGCGTGTCCGGTAACGGCCAGCGAGAGCTGGTCGAGGCCCTGGTCGGGCAGCGGGATATCGACGGCGGCGAGGTGTCGATCGACGGGCAGCACTATCGCCCGACCCGCGAGCACATGCGCCGGCATCGCGTGTTCAGCCTTCCGGAGGAGCCGCTGCGTAACGCCTGCGTGGCGGGCATGAGCGTCGCCGAGAACATGGCGCTGCGCAACTTCGACGTGGCGCCGATCTCGACCGGTGCATGGCTGCGTCCGGCGGCGATGCAGGCCCAGGCCGAGCGGCTGATCCGCGCGTTCAAGGTGAAGGCGCCGGGTCCCGGCGTGCCGATCGCGACGCTCTCGGGGGGCAACGTCCAGCGGGCCGTGCTGGCGCGCGAGCTGTCCGCGGACGTGCGCGTGCTGATCGTGGCCAATCCGATCTTCGGACTGGACTTCGCGGCCGTGGCCGAGATCCACCAGCGCATCCGCGCAGTACGCGAATCGGGCGCGGCGGTGCTCATTGTCAGCGAGGATCTCGACGAACTGCTGGAGATCTCCGACCGCGTGCTCGTGATGTCCGGCGGGCGCGTGATGTACGAGACGCCAGCCGCTGGCGCCGATATCGCGTTGATTGGCCAGGCAATGGCGGGCCAGGCGATCGCGCAGGCGGCCTGAGTCCTGTGCGCAGGGAGAGTGCATTGATCACCGTGTCGGCCGCACCGTTCGACTACTGCTTCGAGCCCGCGCGCACCGCGCTGGTCGTCATCGACATGCAGCGCGACTTCGTCGAGCCCGGGGGCTTCGGCGAGTCGCTGGGCAACGATGTCTCGCCGCTGGCGGGTATCGTCCCGACCGTGCAGAGGCTGCTCGCGTGGAGCCGGGCGCGCGGCCTGTTCGTGGTTCACACGCGCGAGGCGCACCGACCGGATCTGTCCGACTGCCCGCCGGCCAAGCGCGAGCGCGGCTCGCCGCGGCTCCGCATCGGGGACATCGGCCCGATGGGCCGCATCCTGATCGACGGCGAGCCAGGGGCCGGGTTCGTGCCCACGCTGGCGCCGGTCGCGGGGGAACTGGAGATCGTCAAACCGGGCAAGGGCGCGTTCCACGCGACCGCACTGCAGGACACACTGCGCACGCGCGGCATCACGCACCTGCTGTTTGCCGGCGTCACCACCGAGGTGTGCGTGCAGACCACCATGCGCGAGGCGAATGACCGCGGCTACGAGTGCCTGCTGATCGAAGATGCGACGGCCAGCTACTTTCCCGCCTTCAGGCAGGCAACCCTGGAGATGATCCGTGCCCAGGGCGCGATCGTGGGGTGGACGGCCCCCTTCGGCGCGCTACCCTGAGGCGGGCGCGCGACGCCCGGGTGCGCAGCGCCCGACCGAACGGGCGAGCACTGCCAGCCGCGAGTCGACCGGGTCGCTGGCACGCCGCTGCGCGCAGGTGCATACGGGTCATGCCAGACGGCCGGAGCGACGTCAGGCTGGGGCGGCGCCAGCGCCGGAGGCTGGGGCATTGCGAAACACAACCGGCACGGAATCCTCCGTGCCGGTTGTGCAGCGGTGAAGCAGACGGCAGCTCAGAAGTAGTACTGCGCCCGGATCATCGGCGTCTTGGCGAACGCACCGGGGCCAGCCGGGCCCTGGTAGTTGTTGCCGAACTTGTTGCGCCAGTACTGGTACTCCAGGCCGACCTTGAACACGCCCTTCTTGTTGCCGGTGACCGCGCCGACATCGAGCATCAGTTGCATGTCGATGTTGGTCTCCGAGGCGGTCTGGGCGCCGAACTCGTTGCGTCCCTTCGACGCGATGAAGTTGGCGAACCCCTCGAACGACAGCGGCGTGTTGGCGATCGGGATGCCCCAGGCGAAGCTCAGCATCGGGTGCGCGTCGTAGCTGTAGCGCGGCGTGCAGGTGTTGGTGAACGTGTTGCAGGGTGCGTTGCTCTCCCAGAGCTGCAGCAGGCTCATGTCGAGGAAGCCGGGCACGTCGAACTTCAGCGTGGGGCCGGCGACCAGCATCCGCTTGGCCGAGTTGTAGCCCGCGTCGTTCTTGGCGTTCATGTCGCCACCGACGGTGAAGCCCACGCCTCGCACCGGGCCGAACTTGAGGTCCATGCCGCTGATCTTGTTGATGTCGAACGTGTGCCGGTAGACGATGTAGACCTCTTGCGCGCCTTCGGTGGAGTTGGCGTTCTTCGGGTCGGCGCCGTCGGAGAAGAGCGCGTCGACGTTGAAGAAGTTCGAGCCGTAGGTATAGCCGCTGGCGTGCGTGAGGTTGAAGATGTTCTTCTTGATGTCACGGGTGTTGAAGGGCTCGCTGAAGCGGGTTCCGTAGCGCCAGCCGATCGATGTGCTGCTCCAGTCTGCCGCGGACACGGGCTGGCTGGCGACGAGGCCGGTGGCCCCCAGTGTCGCGGCCGCCCCCAGCGCGGCCATCGATGCACGCATGCCTGACTTGATCATCAGAAAGTTCTCCCTGTGTAATGGTGTCGACGCGTGCGCCGCACGTCTGCCGAAGACTTCGGCTGGCGTGTCAGCCCCCTGTGCGCGTCAGGTGGGTCGATCGCAAGAGTCATGCCATTGACACCTTGCGGATGCGAAGGCGTCGCCACGGGGCGGGCATTCGACCGATGCGTGATCCACGCGGCGCATGGATCGCCCACCGACTGCCCGCCGCTCGCCTCGGCAATGGGCGGCATCCGGGAGTGCCTCGCTCGCAGATGGGTCCGGTCCCGACGGCTCGTCGAGGGCTGTTGCGCCGCGCGTCGAGCGAGGGTCACCGGGTGACCGTAATCGGGTCGCGACGCGGGCCCGCGCGCTGCCGCGGGGCGCGAATGCTTCGCGAAGGGGCATCGGTCGCCGCGCGGCGGAGGCTGAGCGGGCCGTCAGGCGGCGAGGGTTCGTATCCCGATTGATCCGGCCTTGCCGTCTCGCGGGTGGCCCTGGAGTGGCCGTGGCGCCGCCCCGGAGGCTGAAGCGCCGAAGCGGGCGGGGCCCAGCGCGCGTCCGGGGAGTGGACACGCCTCGCTGATCCGCCGGTGGGTGGGAGCGCAATCGGAAGACCGGGGAGGCCCGGGCTGCGTCGGTCGCGGCATCGGCCCGCCCGTCTTGCTACGATGGGGACGTTTCGCAGGACGTGCCGTGAAAGGGGAACCGCGCTCGGCGAAACGCAAGACGCCACGCGTAACCCGCGGCGTCGAACCCGACCGGCGAAGCACGCAGCGCGAACCACGAACCCGAATCCATGACACGTATCCCTACGGAGGAGTCTCGAATGCCTGCACCCGTCGATCCCGTACGTCGCTCCCTCATGGCTCGGCTCTCGCTGCTGGGGGCCTCGGGCATAACGCTGGGAACTCTAGGCGGATGCGCCATGACGGGTGGTGCAATCGACTACGACGCGGTGCTGTCGAGCCCCTGGCGCCCGAACGACGATCGCAAGGCCGACGCCCGGCGCCGGCCCGCCGACCTGCTTCGCCTCGCCGGGGTACGCCCGGGAATGAGCGTGCTCGACATCTCGGCGGGGGGGGGCTTCACGACCCAGGTGATGTCGGTCGCGGTGGGCGAGCGGGGCAAGGTCTGGGCGCAGGCGGTCAAGCCGAGTCCCACCCTGATCGCGCGCTCGAAAGCCGCGCCCGGCAACATCGAGGTGCTGATGCGCCCGTTCGACGACCCGTTTCCTGCCGATGCCCCGCGCGTGGACCGGGTCACGCTGATCCTGTCGTACCACGACATCGTGAACACGCCGACCGATCGGATGAAGATGAACCGCGCGATGCTCGCGGCCCTCAAACCGGGCGGCATGCTGGTGGTGATGGACCATTCCGGCCGGCCCGGCACGGGCACCACCGAAACCCGCAGCCTGCACCGGATCGAGGAGGGCGCGATGCGCCGCGAGATCGAGGCGGCAGGCTTCGTGTTCGAGGCCGACAGCGCGGCGTGGCGCAACCCGGACGACCCGCGCGACATGCACTACAACAAGGCCGTGCCCTCGAGCGACAAGTTCGCGCTGCGCTTCGTGCGGCCACGCTAGACGCCGCGAGGACCACGCCCGCTGGTTCCGCCGAGCCCGTGCCCTCGGGCGACGCATTCGCGCTGCGCTTCGTGCGGCCACGCTGGACGGCGGAAGGAGCAGGCCCGCGAGGCGGGTTGCCCGGGCGTTGGAAGGGACCGAGCCCCTGCGAGCCTGCCGCGGCGGTTTCGACGGGCGCGGCGCCCGGGCCTCGCGGCGCGTGATCACAGTGCGGGCGCTCCGACGCCCCACGCCTCCGGCGCCCCTTGACGCTGCGATCCGAACGCGCTCATCCTTCGCCCACCTAAAGTACCGGAGTCGCCCTCATGTGCAAGCCGACCTCGATCGCCGCCCTGATGCTGGCTGCAGCCCTCGCGCTCGCGGGGTGTGCCTCCCCGTCTCCCACCCGGGGCTGGACGACGCTGATCGACGGAGCCGCAGGCCTGGGGAATTTCACGATCTCCGGGGCGGTGGCCAACTGGCGCGGCGAGGACGGAGCCATCGTCGCCGACCGGATCGTGTCGGGCAAGGGCGCCAGCGTGATGATCACCGACAAGGACTATCGCGACGTGGAGATCTACGCCGAGTTCTGGTCGGCGGAGAACACGAACAGCGGCATCTACCTGCGTGCGCCGGATCCGAAGATGGTCAATACCGCCTCGGGGGCTCTCGAGGTGCAGATCTGGGACCGGAACCCCGCGCAGCATTACGCCACGGGTAGCCTGGTCAACGTCGCCTCGGTGCACGGACAGCATGTCGCGGCGGGTCGCTGGAACACCTACGAGGTGTACGCCCGGGGTAGCGAGGTGACGGTGAAACTCAACGGGGTGGTGACCTCCAGCACGCAGCATGCGCGGACGCAGGCGGGGCGGATCGGCTTGCAGTTCAACGCCGGGGGGGCGATCCGGTTTCGCAAGCTGATGGTGAGGGAACTGTAGGCCATCCCCGAACGGGCGTGGAACGCGCAGCCCCTTGCGTGCGCGAAACGGCCTGCCTTTCGGTGGAGACCGGCTCGCGCCATGACGCCGGGGTATCCCGCAGGCCGTCTTCTTTCCAAAGGATCGACCACTCATGATGCGAAGACGTGATGCCTTGCGGTTCACCGCGGCCGCCATCGGGTCGTCGACGCTTGCTTCGCTGGCACGCGCCCAGGCATGGCCCAGCCAGCCCGTACGACTGGTCGTGACCTTTCCGCCCGGCGGGGCGAGCGATATCGTCGCGCGCATGATCGCGCCGCCGCTGGCCGAGAGGCTGGGGCAGTCGGTCGTGGTCGACAATCGCCCCGGGGGCGCCGCGACGATCGGGGCTGCAGCGGTCGCCCGGGCGCCGGCCGACGGCCATACGCTGCTCGTGTCGAACTCCGCACCGTTGTCGATATCCCCGGCGCTCATGGAGAAGCCGCTCTACGACCCGCTGCGCAGCTTCAGGCACCTGGTCTACG
>CAIKXV010000213.1 GCA_903831455.1 uncultured Pseudomonadota bacterium
AACGGGTGCGCAGTGATCCCCATGCCGGGAGGTAACGGCAGGATCGCGCAGGACTTGACCCCGGCCTCGCGTGCGCCCCGGCCCCGGTCGGAGCGGTACGGCGTGCTGCGGCCTCGCAAGCGGGTGCGTCGCCCGTGTCCGCACCGCCGCGCGCGCGAGGGCGCGCCCCGGGGCACGCCGGTCCGGACGCGCGGCCCCCGGGGGCAGGTCGGTCGACGCCGACGCGCCCGCTAGAAATCCAGCGTGACGGTCAGCCAGTCGGCATACGCGCCCGGCCGTGCGGTCTGAGGTCCGTACAGGCGGCCGAACACCGGCAACTGAAGGCTGACCTGCCGCTGCGCGCCGACGTTGATCGCGGTGGGGGCATCGCCGCTCGCGCGCCACAACTGCGTTCGGCTCACGTCGCGGAACAGGTTGTATTCCAGCGAGATGCCGCCCGGGCCGACCATGCGCCGCCGGCTGTCGGTGCCGCCCGATCCGGCCGATACCGCTGTTCGCACCAGCATCGCCACGTCGAGGTTGCCGCTGTTCCTGCAGATGATGTCGATGCTGCCCAGGCTTCGGTCGGCGGGCAACTCGGCAAGCACGTCGATCCTGCCGAAGCTCATCGCGGGTACCTGCAGGTCGCAGGACACCTGGGCGTGCGACGCGGCTGCGGTCACGAGGGCGGCCGCAGCGAGCATGCTGCTCAGGGTCCGGCGGGTCGACATGACAGCGGTCCGATCTCGTGGTACGCGCCCGATGGCAGGGACGGCGGCAACTCGAATTCTACGCTGCAGGCGGCTGCCTCGCGCTCGAGGCGCAGCCGTATCGCCCCCGGGCGGGCGCGCACGAAGATCTCGCCGCGCGGCCCCACGCGCGAGGTCTCCAGTTCGCCCTCACCGCGCACGACGGTGCCGGCCGGTACCGCGGCGCCGTCCGGGTCGACCACGCGCACGAGTGCGCTGGCCACCCGCTTCACGCCAAGGGTGGCGATGACCGCACTGCGCGGCGCCACCACGAAGGTCGTGCGTTCATCGAGCACGGAGACATCGGCGGGCAAGGCATCGACATCGACCTCGACCCGGTGCGGCACGAGCGCGTTCACCCGGGGCAGCACCAGTCGGCCCGCTGCATCGGTGCGCCCGGCCCGTTGGCCGTTCAGGCTCACCGGGACATCGGCGACCTCCGGTATCCGTATCAGCGCGAAGCTGTCGTCGATGGAGCGTGCGGCGAACACGGTGCCGCCCACCGTGCCCAGGCTGCCGCGCGCCCCGAACCGGGACGCGGCGGGCTGGCCCTGCGTGGCCGAATGCTCCGCCGAGACCCTTATCGCACGCGACTGGGCGAAGACGGCGGCCTCGGCGCGCGCGCCGGCGCTGCCGTCAGTGCCCGAGAGGCGGTAGCCCAAGCCTTCCGAGAGCGGCAGCGGCCGCTGCAGGCTGATGTTGCGCTGTCGCAGCGAGCCGCCCTCGGCGGAGACGGACGCGAACTGGTTCGTGCCCAGCGGCAGGCTGAGGGTCAGGCGCAGCGAGTCGCTGGTGCGATCCGGGACGCTTGCGCGGGCGGCAGTCAGCAGTACCGCGGTGCCTCGGGACAGGCTCCAGATCAGGCTCAGGTTGGCGCTGCGTTGGGTCTGTCCGTTGGCGGCGCGCTGGTCGATCCATCCCATGTTCAGGCTCACGCCGGCGAGCACCTGCTGGCCGGCGGTGACGGTGACCTGTCGCTGCGTGGCCAGTGCAGGGTCGAGCACGCCCGCCAGCCTGAAGCCATGATCGGACTGGTCCCAGCGCAGCGTGGCCGAGCGCCGCGGCGAGATGTAGCGGTAGCCCGCGCCGCCCAGCCAGTGGGTCTGGCCCGCATTCTCGTTCAGGGCTGCGGAAAGTTCGGCCTCGCCCGCGGGAAGAGCGAAGGTGGCCGCAGCGCCCGCCACGCGGGTCACGCCCGCCTCCACTTCCGCGCGTGCCTCCAGGGTCAGCGCGTCCGTCAGGCCCTGTCGCCACAGCCCGCTCACGTAGCCGTTGCCGTATTCGGGGTTTCCGGTCACGAAGGCCTTGCGCAGCGTGCCGGCGGACAGCGCGTACTGCGACAGGCCGGGTCGCAGCAGGCGTCCCGTGCTGTAGAAGGCCGCGTCCACCAGCTGTTCGCGGCCCAGCGCGTCGCGAATGACCAGCCGCGCCTGCCCCGCGCCAGTGACCACGGGCAGTTCGTTGAGCGTGAACGGACCCGCCGGCACGCCGAGCGATCGACGCAGCTGGTCGTTGATGAACACGTCCACCGTGGATGGCGTCACCGCTTCGCCGCTGAACCTCGGCATGGGCTGGGTCACGAATCCCGGGCGCAGCCCGTAGTTGGAGTACAGCGATACCCCGCCGAAGCGCAGCGGCAGTCCGAACGCCCCGGGCTGAGCGGTCACGTCGCCGGCCTCCAGGGTGGTGACGCTGTTGACCCAGTCGTAACGATAGGTGGTCGCGAGGCGTTCCGTGCCGCCCCGCTGCGGGCCATGGCCTCCCAGGTCGCGGTTCACGAAGGAATGGGTGAGCGAGCCGTATCGCCATGTGCCCACGAGATCGAACAGCCCCGAGCCCGAAACCGACCCGCTGTTCGAGTTGACCGCGAAGTCGTAGTTGATGAACGCGGCAGGACTGCCGGGCGTGAGGGTGATGGGCTCGAGCTGCAGCGACTGTGCGCTGCCGGGGAATGCACTGGCCGGTGCCAGGACGTCGGCGCGTCCCTCGCGCACGTCGAAGCGCTGCAAGGTCAGGCCAAGGGACTTCAGTCGATGGAAGGACTCACCGCCTTCGGTGAAGGCCGCTGGCGCGACCGGCGGCCGCAGCCCCAGGCTGCGCAGGGCGGAACCGGAGAGGTAGAGTTCTCCCGCACGCTCCGAGGCCAGCACCACCACCGGGGGCTGGCCGTTGAGGCGCACCTCGATGACGGCCGGACCGCTGGCCTGCGCCGCGGCAGTCGACGCGGCCGCCGCCCATGACGCGAGCGCGATGCGCCATGACCCGCGCATCAGCGCGACGCGTGCAGTTCCACGGTCTCCGTGCTGCCGCCCGGCAGGGTGATGACGACGGAGCGTCCGAGGTCCGGCGCGCGCCAGCGACGAACCTGGCCGGGCAGCACATACCCGCCGCCGCCTTCCAGTTCGCGCGCGGCCTCCAGCCGTATGCCCGCCAGCAGCGCGGTCGCGTTGCCCCGGTTCTCCACCTCGAGGAACAGGCCTTCCGGCGACTCGATCCTGCGCCAGTGCAGCGACGGGGCTGCGCGCGGTGGCGTCACGAACACCGGCAGGGTGACGCGCAGTACCGTCGCGAGTCCGGCCGCGGGGAGCTTCGGCGGAGATTCCTGCAGCGCGATGCGATAGGTGAGCTGGCGCTGGGGGTCGGCGGGGCGCACCAGCAGGATGCGCACCACCTGGCGTTCGCCCGGACGCAGGTCGAACAGCGGCGGGCTGGCGACGAAGTCGGCGGTGGGTTCGAGTTGATCGCCTGACGCGCCGGCGCGCCATGCAAACCGCTCGACCGTGAGCTGGACCTCGGTGGCTCCGTTATTGATGACCTCGATCGATCCTCCGGCCTGCCCCGATCGCAGGTCCACCCTGACGGGCGACACCGAGAAGGAGCCGGTCGCCCACGAGGCACTCCCGAAGGCCAGCAGCACCGCGAGCAGTGCCCCGCGCACGGACCCGGCGGCCGTGGGCGATCTCACAAGACAACGGGCGGGCTCATCGCCCGCCCGTGGATGCCGCGCAAGCACATCGATTCGACCGGATCAGCGGGCCCTCAGAAGTCGACCACCACGGTCACGGTGTGCGAGAAGCTGCCCGGGGTGACCGATTGGCTCGCCGGGATGCGACCGAAGAGGTCGATGTTCTGCGCGAAGCCGGTGCCCGTGCGCTGCGTGCCGGTCGCATCGAACGGCAGCTCGGTGGTGCGGCTGGCGTTGGTGAACAGGCTGTAGTTGAGTACCGCGCCGCCGGGACCGGTCATCCGGCGCGGGGTCGTCGGCGAAAACACGCTGTAGGTCTGGCCGTTGCTGCAGGTGACGGCGATCGTCGTGACCGCGTCGATATCCGACGACCCGTTGTACGCGGGGAAGTTCAGCGGGGAGGTGCTGATCACGCAGGCACCCACGACGGTCGCGTTGACCGCCATCGTGGCCGACACCTGGGTGGCATGGACGGCGGGTGCTGCAAGGGCCAGCGAGGCTGCACAGGCCAGCAGGCGGAAAGTCGACTTCGCCATGTGAAAGGTTCTCCTGTAGAAGACGTCCGTCGACGGGAGCA
>CAIKXV010000214.1 GCA_903831455.1 uncultured Pseudomonadota bacterium
CACACCCCGCACCCCGCACCCCGCACCCCGCACCCCACCTCCGCTACGGACCGGCCCCCCTCACGGGCCAGGGCGATTTCACCGAATTGCAGGCCCTGCCTTCCGGCGAACTGCTAAAGAGGAGTTGCACCATGCTGCATCGCCGTCTGCTTGACCGCCTCTCCCGTGCTGCCGCTAAGAAGCCGTACACGGCGGACTCTCCATCGGTCGAGATCACCACTCCGCCTGCGCAATGCACGGCTGACACGCCGATCCAGCCATCAGCGGTCGACACCGTCATCGAGCCGGTGTGCCCCACCGTGACGGAAGCGGCGACCACCGCGACCGCCGCGACCACTGCGACCACCGCAGCCGCCCCAACACCCGCAACCACCGTAGGCACCGCAACGACCGCAGGCGTCGCAACCCCTGCACCGTCGCCCGGCACACGCACGCCGGCCACAGCCGATGAGTCGTCTGCGGCTGCGAGCGGGTCTTCCCTCGCAGCCCACCCGCGCGCGCACCCCGGCGTATCGGTATCAGTCGCGACGGCGTTACCCGGTCCGGCATCAGCCGCGCCGCCTGTACGCGAGACCGCAGCCCTCGCTGCTCCCGGGCCCAACCCGAGCCCCAGCTCCAGCTCAAGCCCCAGTCCCAACCCGAGCCCCAACCCCAGCCCCAGCCCCAACCCTTTCCGCCGGCTGGGTCTGCACGGCCTGGACACGATCGCGCCGGTGCTGCTGGCTGCTCTCGCCACCGAGGAGCCGCTGCTGCTGATCGGCCCGCACGGCACGGCGAAGAGCCTGCTGCTCACGCGCGTGGCCAGCGCCTTGCGGCTCGAGCACCGCCACTACAACGCGAGCCTGCTCAACTTCGACGACCTGATCGGCTTCCCGCTCCCGGGCAAGGGCGGCCAGCTCGAGTACGCGCGCACGCCGGCCACCGTGTGGGGCGCGGGTGCGGTGATCTTCGACGAGGTGAGCCGCTGCCGGCCGGAGATCCAGAACAAGCTCTTCCCGATCATCCACGAGTGCCGCGTGCAGGGTCTGGCGCTCGAGGGGCTGCGTTATCGCTGGGCGGCGATGAACCCGCCCTGCACCGACGAGGACGACAACGGCTACTCGGGCTCGGAGCCGCTCGACGCCGCGCTCGCCGACCGCTTCGCCTTCGTGGTGCCGATGCCCGAGTGGGCTACGCTCGCCGAGGCCGATCAGCTCGCGATCATCCGCGCCGAGGACTCGCCGGTCACGGCTGCCCAGGCGCAGCCGCTGGTCGAGGCCCTGGCTCGGGCGCGCGCCGCGCTGCCGGCGGTGCGCGCGCGCATCGCCGAGCCGATCGCCCTCTACGTGCGTTCGCTGTGCGCGCTGCTGGCGCAGGCGGGGCTTGTGGCCAGCCCGCGGCGGGCGGGGATGCTCTATCGCTCCATCCTCGCGGTGAACGCAGCGGCGACCGCGCTCGAACCCGGCGCGCGTGCCGAGGACGCCACGCTGCTGGCCGTGCGCAACGGCCTGCCGCAGCGCGCGCAGGGCATTGCGGTGCCCGAGGTGACGCTGCTTGCGGCGCACCGCGACGCGTGGAGGCTGGTGCACATTCCCGCGGGCGATCCGCTGGGCGCGATCCTCTGTTCAGCCGACCCGCTGGAGCGTTGCCGCCTCGCGGTGGGCACGAACGCCCTCGGTCGCGACGACTTCTCGCGCGTGATCGCCGATGCCCTCGCGCAACTGAGCGTCGGCGCGCGCGACGCGGTCATCGTGCACCTGTTCGAGACCGGCGCGGTCGGGCGACTCAATGCGGCGGTCGCCGCGCAGGCGGCGGAGCGCTATCGCCCGATCGCTGCGAGCACGGGCTTCTCCGAGACGCTGCACGCGAGCCAGCCGCGCTTCCACGCGTGGTCGAAGGTGAAGGACCTGCTGTCGCGGCTTGATCCTGCCGACGCGCGTGCCCACCTGCGCGCCAATGCGCTGGCGGCCAGCTTCGCTCGGCGCGAACTGGCCACCGCACGGGATGCCGAGCAGGCCTTCGCCGACTACGCCGCTGCCGAGCAGCGCCTGGCCGCCGCGTGCGTGGGGCGACCGGCATGAGCGACCCCGCGGAGCACGCGCCGCTGCTGCACAACATGTCGGCGCCGCCGAAGACCGTGGTCACCTACACCGGTCTTTCGGGGCTTGCGACGTCGTCCCGATCGGGCGGCGCGGGCGCACATCCGGAGGGCGTCGGAGGGGCGGGCGTGTTCGGTCTGCCGCTGCGATTCGCGCTGCCGGAGGACTTCGCCGCCGGCACGCCCGCAGCCGTCCTCGCGGCCCTCGGTGCGGGAGGCCACCTGGGCGCGGGCGGTGGCGAAGGTACTGCTCCCGCGCAGCAAGCCATCGTCGCCGAAGGCGCGAGCCCTGGCGATCCGGCACTTGCCGTGCTCGAACGGCTGATCGACGCGCGTGCGGCCGAGTTGCCGCTGCCCGACGGCTGCCTGGTCGTGCCCGCCATTGACGCGCACGCCGCGCCGTGGCCGGACCCGCTGTCCGCGCTCGCGGTGCTGGCGAAGTGCTCGGACACCGTGTGGCTGCGTGCGAAGACGCCGTCGCTGCCTGCCGCACTCGCGCGTCGCCGCGCGAGCCTGCTGGTGCCGCCGAGCCTGGTGCCGGCGCTGGGCTTGCCGCAGCCGCCGAAGGCGCGGAGGTGGTGGCGATGACCCCTGATACCGAAAGCGTCGGAAGCGTGGCGGTGCCCACCGCCACCGACTCCGGTCGATCGCCGTGCATTCGGTTCATCGGCTGTGCCGCAGACACACACCCGATGCGTGCTTCAGGCCCGTGAGTCGCACTCCACCGAGTCGGGCCTCCCGAACGCCGCAGCGCTCAGCCCCAAGCCCAAGCCCAAGCCCAAGCCCAAGCCCTAGCCCTCAGCCCTCAGCCCTCAGCACCGCACCCCGCACCCCGCACCCCGCACCCCGCACCCCGCACCCCGCACCCCGCACCCC
>CAIKXV010000215.1 GCA_903831455.1 uncultured Pseudomonadota bacterium
CGCGCGCGATGCACCAGGTCATTGCCGACGCGGCGCACGGCCTGCGCGAACTGCCGCACGTGGCCGACATCCGCAACATCGGCCTGATCGCGGCGGTCGAACTGAAGGCGCGCGACGGACGACCCGGTACCCGTGGCTACGACGCGATGGTGCGCTGCTTCGAGCGAGGCGTGATGGTGCGGCTCACCGGCGACACGCTGGCGATCTCGCCGCCGCTGATCGTCGGGCAGGACCACGTCGACCAGATCTTCGGCACCATCGCCGACGTGCTGCGCACCCTCGACTGATCCCGGCGGACGCAGGAGCGCAGTCGATGGCACGGAAGCGCGAGCGAAAGCTGGCCGTGGGCGCGATCAGCGCGCGGCCGACCGTGGTCGGCAGCCACCACGCGGTGGCGACCGGACACTACCTGGCGAGCCTCGCCGCGATGCGGGTGCTCGATCGCGGGGGCAATGCGATCGATGCGGGCGTCACCGCGTCGATGGCGCTCGCGATCCTGCAGCCGGACATGGTGTCCTTCGCCGGCGTGGCCCCGACGCTCGTCTACCTGAAGGAGGAGGACCGGGTGGTCAGCCTGGCGGGGCTGGGTTGCTGGCCTGCCGCCACCGACGTCTCGAGGCTGATCGCCGAGGGCAACGGGCGGCACGTGCCCGAGGGCCTGCTGCGCACGGTGGTGCCGGCCGCGCCGGCCACGCACATCGAGGCGCTGCGCCGCTGGGGCACGATCTCCTTCGAGGAGGCGGCCACCCCGGCGATGGAACTCGCGCGCGACGGCTTCGCGGTGTATCCGCTGCTCGCGAGCAACCTCGAGTACGTGTACGAGCAGAACCAGCGCTGGCCCGACAACGACCGGGTGTTCAATCGCGGCGACCGGCCTCTGCGGCACAACGAGGTCATCGTGCAGGCCGATCTCGCCCGGTCGATCGCCGGCATGATCGAGGCCGAGCGCAGCGCCCGCGGCGACCGCGACCGGCGCCTGCGCGCGGCGCGCGACTTCTTCTACGATGGCCCGATCGCCGAGGCGATCGAGCGCTACCACCTCGAGCACGGTGGCTTCATGCGTCGATCGGACCTCGCCGCCTGGCAGGTTCCGGTCGAGGACAGCCTGCGGGTGGACTATCGCGGCTTCGAGGTCCACAGCTGCGACGCCTGGTGCCAGGGCATCGTGCTGCTCGAGGCCCTGAAGATCCTCGAGGGCTACGACCTGCGCGCGCTCGGCCACAATTCGCCGGACTACGTGCACACCGTGGCCGGGGCACTCAACCTCGCGTTCGCCGATCGCGAGGCCTACGTCAGCGATCCGCGCTTCGTGCCGGTACCCTCGCGTACGATGATCTCGGGCGCCTACGCGGCCTTGCAGCGCGCGCGGATCGATCCCGCGCACGCATTCCCGAAGCTCCCCGATCCGGGGCCGGTGGATTCGGTCCGCGACCCGCGCGACCCGGCGATGGCCGAGGGCGGGCCGCGTTCGCGCGCCCGCTCGGCAGCCGGAGGCGCCACGCTCACCCGCGCGCCGGCCTCGCGCTCGATGGACACCATCTACGGCTGCGTGGTCGACCGGCATGGCAATGCCTACTCCGCCACGCTCTCCGATCCGCAGTACGACACGCCGATCATCCCCGGCACCGGCCTTGCGATCTCCGGGCGGGGCTGCCAGTCGCGCCTCGAGCCCGGGCATGCGGCCGAGGTGCGGCCGGGCAAGCGACCGCGGCTCACGCCCAACCCGTCGCTCGCGTTTCGCGACGGCGAACTGTTCATGGCGTTCGGCACGCCGGGCGGCGACGTCCAGTCGCAGGGCATGCTGCAGGTGTTCCTGAACGTCGCCGAATTCGGCATGACCATGCAGCAGGCGGTCGAGGCGCCACGCTTCGCGAGCTACAACTTCCCGAATTCATTCGCGCCCCACGAGTACCGCCCGGGTCGACTCGGACTGGAGACCGATCTCGCGCCCGAGGTGTTCGAGTCGATGCGCGCGCGCGGACACGACGTGGAGACCTGGCCGAAGTGGTCGGCGGTGACGGCCGCGGTGTGCGCGATCCTGCGCCACGACAGCGGCCAGCTGCACGCCGGTGCCGATCCGCGCCGCGAGGGCTACGCGCTGGCGTGGTGACGCCCGGGGGGCGCAGGCGGCACCGGGCGGCGGTGGTCAGGTGGGCGTGTTGCGGCGGGATCGAGGGTCGGCAGCGTTCCGGGGGAAGGCAGATGAGGCAGGCAGGCAAGGTCGTTCGGGCAGCGCTGGCGGGATTGGCGATCGCGGCGGCGCAGGCCCATGCGCAGGCGCCGGCTGCGGCAGGTGACCCGGCCCCGGGGTTCCCCAGCCGACCGATCCGGCTGATCATTCCCTTCTCGGGCGGCGGTGGACTGGACATCACCGCGCGCCAGATCGGACAGTGGCTCACCGACCGCTGGGGCCAGCCGGTGGTCGTGGACAACCGTCCGGGTGCGGCGACCATCGTGGGCACCGAGATCGCCTCCAAGGCCGCGCCCGACGGGCACACGCTGCTGTTCATCACGACCACCTTCGCGATCAACCCCAGCCTCTACGGCAAGTTGCCGTACGACCCGGTCCGCGATTTCACGCCGCTCATCCAGCTGACCGCCCAGCCGAACATCGTGGTGGTGAGCGCCGCCTCGCCCCTGCAGTCGGTGAAGGACCTGATCGCGACGGCTCGCGCGCGGCCCGGCGAGCTCACCTATGCCTCCCCGGGTGCCGGGTCGGCGCCCCACCTGTCGGCCGAACTGCTGCGCTCGATGGCGAAGGTCGAGATGATCCACGTGCCCTACAAGGGCATCCCGCCCGCGGTGGCCGACCTGATCGGCGGCCGCGTGTCGATGCTGTTCACCACCGCCCTGTCGGCCGCGCCGCAGATGAAGTCGGGCAAGGTACGGGCGCTCGCGGTGACCAGCGCGAAGCGCAACCGGATGCTGCCGGACGTGCCGGCAATGGCCGAGACCCTTCCGGGTTACGCACTCGACGCGTTGCAGGGCATCGTGGTGCGCTCCGGCACCCCGAGGCCGGTGGTGCAGAAACTGGGCAGCGAACTGCGCGCGGTGCTCCAGCAACCCGAGGTCAGGCAGCGTCTGGAGGCCGAGGGCGCGGAGGTGATCGGCAGCACGCCCGAGGCGTTCGCCGAATCGCTGCGTCGCGAGACGGCGGTGTGGTCGCGGATCGTCCGCGAGTCGGGCGCACGCCCCGAGTAGCGGCTGGCGGGCGCTGGCGCCGGGGGCGGAGCGGGCGCCTCGACGGGCGAGGCGGGCGGCCCGCCTCGCCGGAGGCGACCGGTAGGGCGCCGATGCGTTCCCGGGTGACCCGCGGTACCGTGCCCGACCGCGACGGGCCGGTCCGGCCTGCCGGGTCCGTATCCCGCGGTGGATCCGGTCGGCCCGGCCCGCTCGGGTCTCCCGGGCCCGGGTCAGGCGCGCCGCCGGCCCTGCCGACGGGAGGGCCGCGCATAATCCGGCCCCTGCGCGGGCGGGCGACCCTGTCCGCGCGCCCTGCCTGCCGCCGGCGTGCGCGGCCCTCTCCGGGAGCACCCGATGAACCTCGACCGCGTCGGCTCAGGCCGCGACCTTCCCGAGGAGTTCAACGTGATCATCGAGATCCCGATGAACTCCGATCCGGTGAAATACGAAGTCGACAAGGACACCGGCGCGATGTTCGTCGACCGGTTCATGTCGACCGCGATGCGCTACCCGTGCAACTACGGCTACATCCCGCACACGCTGTGCGGTGACGGCGATCCGGTGGACGTGCTGGTGCTCAGCCCCTACCCGTTGATCAGCGGGGTGGTGGTGCGCTGCCGGCCGGTCGGCATGCTGCGCATGACCGACGAGGCGGGCGAGGACACCAAGCTCCTGGCGGTTCCGATCGACAAGGTGTGCAACCTCTACTCGACCG
>CAIKXV010000216.1 GCA_903831455.1 uncultured Pseudomonadota bacterium
GCCGTCGGGCTCGCGCAGTTCGACGGCGGCGACCTCCAGCGGATCGACGTCCACGGTTCCGGCATGGTCGGGGCCGAGTGCGGTGTACAGGCCGGGCTTGCCGGCCAGGAAGGTGAGTGTGCGGGTCGCGTGTACCGCGTAGCCCAGCACCTGTCCGGTATCGGCGTCGAGGCCGCTCGGGACGTCCAGGCTCAGGATGGGGGCACCGGCGCGCTCGATCAGGCCTACCGCACGCGCGGGTTCGCCGACGAGCGGTCGCCGCAGGCCGATGCCGAACAGTCCGTCGATCACCAGCCGGGGCGGGGCCAGGCCGCCCGTGTCGCCGACGCAGGTGCCGCCGGTGGCCGTCCATGCCGCCAGCGCGGCCGCGGCGTCGGCGGGCAGGCGCGCGGGATCGGCGTGCAGAACGACGTCCACCGCGTGGAAGCGCTCGCGCAGTCGCCGCGCGGCAACGAGCGCGTCGCCGCCATTGTTGCCGGGTCCGGCATGGACGCGGATGCGCCCGCCGGTGACGCCGAGCATCTGCTCGGCCACGCGGGCGGCCGCAGCACCGGCGCGTTCCATCAGCGAGGGCGCGTCCGCATCGCCGCGGGCGTGGGCGATGGCCAGTGCCTCCAGTTCGCGCAGTCCGTCCGCGCGGTAGAGCGGCTGGCGCAGCAGGTCGAGAGCCTCGGTCGTCATGCGGGCATTGTAGTCCGGCGCCGGGGCATGTCGGGGCGAGCCGGTATACTCGCGGCTCCCTCGGGGCCTGGCGGCCCGAGCCATGGGCGCGAGTTCGATGACGCAGATCCTGCGAGTGCGCGGCGGCGCTGCCGTGTCGGAATTCCGGCTGGACAAGCTGCGCGAACGCCTGGGTCCCCTCGTGCCCGCGCTGTCCGGGTTACGTGCCCGGTTCTGGCACTTCGTGCAGGTCGAGCGGCCGCTTCGCCCCGATGAACACCAACGGCTCCTCGACGTGCTGGCGGCGAGCCGGATGGGCGAGCCGCCCGATGGCGCGCCCGCGGCGCGCGTCGACCTGCTGGTCGTGCCGCGGCCTGGCACGGTCTCGCCATGGTCCTCCAAGGCCACCGACATCCTGCGGCTGTGCGGACTCGCGCCGGTGCGGCGGATCGAGCGCGGCGTGGCCTGGCAGGTCGACGGCGAAGGCGGCCGCGCAGTCGATGCATCCGTGCTGGACGCGACGGCAAGCGTCCTGCACGACCGGATGATCGAGGCGGTGTTGCCCACGCTCGAGGCGGCCGACGCGCTGTTCGATGCAGCCGAGCCCGCTCCGCTCGGCGCGATCCCGCTCGGCTCCGACGCACTGGCCGCACTCGGGGCGGCCAATGCACGGCTCGGACTGGCGCTCTCGTCCGACGAGATCGACTACCTCGCGCAGGCGTACGGACGCCTGGGTCGCGATCCGACCGATGTCGAGCTCATGATGTTCGCGCAGGCGAACTCGGAACACTGCCGGCACAAGATCTTCAACGCCACCTGGACCCTCGACGGCGAGCCGCAGTCGCAGTCGCTGTTCGGGATGATCCGGCACACGCATGCGGTGCAGCCCGAAGGCACGGTCGTGGCCTACGCGGACAACGCGTCGGTGATCGAGGGGCATACCCTCGAGCGCCTGCTGCCAGGGGCGCCGGGAGAGCGCTGGCAATGGCGTCGCGAACCGGTGCACATCCTGATGAAGGTGGAGACGCACAACCATCCGACGGCGATCTCTCCGTTCCCCGGGGCCGCGACCGGCGCCGGCGGAGAGATCCGCGACGAGGCGGCGACGGGGCGTGGCGCGCGTGCGAAGGCCGGGCTGTGCGGATTCACCGTCTCCAACCTTCGCATACCCGGGTTGCTGCGTCCGTGGGAGGTCGATGCCGACAGTCCCGCGGCCACGGGGTACGGCCGGCCGACGCGCATCGACGACGCGTTCCGGATCATGATCGACGGCCCGTTGGGGGCGGCGGCCTTCAACAACGAGTTCGGCCGCCCGAACCTCTGCGGATACTTCCGCAGCTTCGAGATGAGCTGGGACGGCGAGCGACGCGGCTACCACAAGCCGATCATGCTCGCCGGCGGGTTGGGCAGCATCCCGGCGGGCGGATCGTTCAAGGCGCCGGTACCGGCCGGTGCGCTGCTGGTCCAGCTCGGTGGACCCGGTCTCCCGATCGGACTGGGCGGCGGCGCGGCCTCCAGCGTGGATACCGGCCAGAACACCGAGCAGCTCGATTTCGACTCGGTGCAGCGAGGCAACCCCGAGATGCAGCGGCGCGCCCAGGAGGTGATCGATCGCTGCTGGATGCTGGGCGAACAGAACCCGATCCTCTCCATCCACGATGTCGGCGCCGGCGGGCTCTCGAACGCGCTGCCCGAACTCGTGCACGCGGCCGGGCTCGGTGCGAGGGTGGACCTGCGTCGCGTGCCCACCGAGGCGCCGGGGATGTCGCCGATGCAGGTGTGGAGCAACGAGTCGCAGGAGCGCTACATGCTCGCGCTCGATCCTCGCCGGGAGCCGGAGTTCCGCGCGATCGCCGAGCGCGAGCGCTGCCCGTGGTCCGTGCTGGGCGTGGCCACCGACGGCGGCGACCCGCAACTGGTCGTGGAGGACCCGCTGTTCGGCAATCGTCCGGTGGACCTGCCGATGGATGTCCTGCTCGGCAAGCCGCCACGCATGCATCGCGACGTCCGCCGCCGCGCACGGACGGGTCCGGCGCTGGGCCTGCCCGCGCTCGACCTGCCCGAGGCCATGCTTCGCGTGCTGCGCCTGCCCTCGGTGGCGGACAAGACCTTCCTGGTCACCATCGGGGATCGCACCGTCGGAGGCCTCACGGCCCGCGACCAGATGGTCGGTCCCTGGCAGGTGCCCGTGGCCGACTGCGCGATCACCTTCGGCGCGCTGCGCGGGCATGCGGGCGAGGCGATGGCCATCGGCGAGCGCACGCCGCTCGCGCTGTCGGACGCGCCGGCATCCGGTCGCATGGCCGTGGGCGAGGCCATCACCAACCTCGCGGCCGCACCGGTTGCGAGCCTGAAGCAGGTCAAGCTGTCGGGCAACTGGATGGCCGCCGCTGGGCATCCGGGCGAAGACGCCGCGCTCTACGACACGGTGCAGGCCGTGGCGATGGAGCTCTGCCCGGCACTGGGTCTCTCGATTCCGGTCGGCAAGGATTCGCTGTCGATGAAGACGGTGTGGACCGAAGCCGCCCCCGACGGTTCGCGGCAGCCTCGCTCCGTGGTCTCGCCCGTCTCGCTGGTGGTCTCCGCGTTCGCGCCGGTCGATGACGTGCGCGCCCACCTCACGCCCCAGTTGCGCACCGATTGCGGCGACACCTGCCTCGTGCTGGTCGACCTCGGGCGCGGACGCTGCCGCCTGGCCGGGTCGGCGCTCGCGCAGGCATACGGGCAGTTCGGTCGCGAGGTCCCCGACCTCGACCATGCCGGGGACCTGCGCGGCTTCTTCGACGCGATCCAGCGCCTGCGCGGCGAGGGTCGGCTGCTGGCCTACCACGATCGCTCGGACGGTGGCCTCGCGGCCTGCGTGGCCGAGATGATGTTCGCGGGGGGCACGGGCGTGCGGCTCGAGCTGGACGCGATGCCCTGGCGCGGCGAGGACGGCGGGGTTGCGCGCGAGGCGGCGCTGCTCTTCAACGAGGAACTCGGCGCACTGGTGCAGGTGCGCCGCGAGGATGTCGCCCGCGTTCGGGCGGTGTTCGACGAGCACGGGCTGGGCGAATGCGTGGCCGTCGTCGGCGGATTGTCCGGCGACGATCGCCTGCGCGTGGCGAGCGGCGCGCACCCGGTGATCGACCTGCCGAGGGAACTGCTCCGCGCAGCGTGGTCGGAGACCAGCCTCGCGCTCGCGCGCCTGCGCGACAATCCGGCGTGCGTCGACGAGGCCGGGGAGGCGGCGTGCGATCCGCAGGCGCCGGGGCTGCATGCCCACCTGACGTTCGACCCCGAGGACGTGCCTGGGCCCTGGGTCCACACCCACCGTCCGGCGGTGGCCATCCTGCGCGAGCAGGGCGTCAACGGCCAGAACGAGATGGCGGCGGCGTTCGATCGCGCGGGCTTCGACGCCTTCGACGTGCACATGAGCGACATCGTTTCGGGTCGGATCGGACTCGAACGCTTCAGCGGGATGGCGGCCTGCGGCGGGTTCTCGTTCGGCGACGTGCTCGGGGCCGGCGAGGGCTGGGCGAAGGCGATTCGCTACAACCCGCGCGCGCGCGATGCCTTCGCCGCGTTCTTCGCCCGGTCCGACAGTTTTGCGCTGGGCGTGTGCAACGGCTGCCAGATGCTGAGCGCCATCGCCGATCTCATCCCCGGCGCGGCGGACTGGCCGCGCTTCGTTCGCAACCGCTCCGAGCAGTTCGAAGCCCGGCTGGTGATGGTCGAGGTCATGCCCTCGGCCTCGATCTTCTTCGAGGGGATGGTCGGCAGCCGCCTGCCCGTGGTGGTGTCCCACGGCGAGGGTCGCACGCTGTTCCCCGACGCGCGCGGGGCGGGTCGTGCCGCGGGGCAGGCGACCTTGCGCTACGTCGATGGATGGGGCCGCGTGGCAGGCCGTTATCCGGACAACCCGAACGGGAGCGAAGGCGGCCTCACCGGGTTCGCGAGTGCCGACGGCCGGTTCAACATCCTGATGCCGCACCCGGAGCGGGTGTTCCGGACCGGACAACTGTCCTGGCACCCGACCGCCTGGGGCGAGCACAGCCCCTGGCTGCGGATGTTCGTCAACGCGCGGCGCTGGGTGGGTTGAAACGCCGCCCGGAGGGCGCCAGCGCGTCGAGGGCGGCTATTCGACCTTTGCCTTCGCCCGGACCTCGGCGATCGCCTTCTCGATCGACTGCTGCTGGAATCGCTGGGCGAGCTGGGCGCGGACTTCCTCGAACGGCGGGGGGGTGAGCGGGCGCTCGTCCTCGAGGCGGATGATGTGCCATCCGAACGGCGACTGGACGGGAGCCGCCACGGTCTGGCCCTTCTTCAGCTTCACCATCGCGTCGGCGAACGGCTTGACCAGGTTCGCGGGCGAGGTCCAGTCGAGCAGCCCGCCCTGGGCGCGCGAGCCCTGGTCCTCGGAGCGGTCCGCGGCCGCCTTCTCGAAGGTGAGCTTGCGGGCGGTGATCTGGGCGAGCAGGTCCTTGGCGTCGGACTCGGATTTCACCAGGATATGGCGCACCCGGTACTCGCGGTCACCGAGCGAGCTGCGGATCTTGTCGTACTCGGCCTTGAGCGTCGCTTCGCCCACCGGGTTCTTCTGCAGCGCCTGCGAGATGTAGGCCTGCGCGAGGATCTGCTGGCGCGCGAATTCGATCTGCGCCTGCACGTCCGGCGTCATCTCGAGCCCACGGCGTACGGCCTCCTGGCTGACGGCCTCGATGCTGATGAGCTCGTCGCGCACCCGGGCGCGCAACTCGGCGTTGTCCGGCGCGCCGCGACCGACCTGCTGGCGCACCAGGAGGTCCACGCGGCTCTGCGGAATGGCGACGCCATTGACCCGGGCCGCCGTACCCGCACCGCCGCCCTGTGCCGTGGCGGCCCCTGGGGTCAGGAGGGTCGCGGCGGCGAACGCGGCGGCGAGCAGGGCGGTCATGGCGGGCTTGCGCATGTCGGTGGACTCCGTGGATGGGCGGGATACGATTCGCCGTGCGGACGGGTGTTGCCGGGGGGCGCCGGGCGGTGGCGCGGGTTCGTGCCCGTGCGCGGCCCGCGCGACGGTCAGGCTCCGGGCTCGCCCGGGGCTCGCGCATCGATCGCCAGCGCGTGCACCCGGCCGGGCACCAGGTCCCCGACCGCAGCGTACACCAGACGGTGCCGCTCCAGCCGATTGCGTCCGGAAAAAGACATGCTGGTGATCGCGATCCGGAAATGGCCGCCCCCGCCCGCGGCCCCCGGATGGCCGGCATGCAGCGCGCTGTCGTCGGTGAGTTCCAGCCGTGTCGGCGCGAGCACGGACAGCCGCTCGCGCAGCTCGTCGGCGACCGGGGGACGGGCGCTCATCGGGGCGGTCCCGCGGGCGGAGGCGGTGGGGCGTCGCCGGCGTCCGCAGGCGGGGCCTCGTCCACCGCATCGCCGACGCGGGCGATGACCAGCGCTTGCGCGAACACGAAAATCAGCATCAGGGCCGTGACGCCGAACAGCTTGAAGTTCACCCACGCATCGGTGGAGAAGCGGCTCGCGACGAACAGGTTGAGAGCCGCCAGCCCCGCGAAGAACGCGGCCCACGAGAGCCCCAGCCAGTGCCAGGCGCGGTCGGGCATCGAGACCTGCTTGCCCATCATCGCGCGCATCGGGTTGCGGCCGAGCGTGAACTGTGCGAACAGCAGGCCGGCGGCGAGCAGCAGGTAGAGCACGGTAGGCTTCCACTTGATCCACGCCTCGTCGTGCAGCAGCAGCGTCGCGCCGCCGAAGACCACGACGACGCCCAGGCTGACCCACAGGGCGGTATCCACGGGGCGGCCCTTGAGCCTCAGCCACAGCACCTGCCCGAGGGTCGCCACGATGGCGACAGCCGTCGCCGTGAAGACCCCGGCGAGCTTGTAGGCGACGAAGAACAGGACCAGCGGCAACAGGTCGAACAGCCACTTCACGACTGCGGGTCTCCCGGCTGCGCCGCGCGCGACCAGCGCTGCATCCGGACGCGGACCAGTGCCCGGGCCTCGACCGAGAAGCCCAGCCCCGACACCTGGTGGTTTGCCCGTTCGAAGAAGGCGGGGCACTCGGAGGGCAGGTGGGCCTCGAGCCGGCGGTAGGCGCGCTCCATGCGGCGAATGTCGCGCGCACGGGTGGCGACGATCGCCCCGTTGACGAGCAGTTGCCGCCACGGGCGCTGCGGGTCCTTCGAGAGGTGGTCGCTCTGCAGCCGGGTCGCCACGTTGGCGATCACCGCCTCGTACGCGTCGGCCAGCGCGGTGCAGGCCTCGAGGCTGCTGGCGAGGTTGGCGCGATTGGCGAGGGCGGCGACCAGCGGTCCGATCTGGCGCAGTTGTCCGCCGTGGCGCATGCACCACTGCGCGACGTCGAGGGAGATGTCGATGACCTTGATGCGGATCGGGCGCAGCCCGAGCCGGTCCGCCCAGCTCGCGAGGTCGTACAGGCAGTCGAAGATCTGGTCGGACAGCGTGGAGATGTCCTCGCCCATCACCTGGGAGCCGGGCCCGTACTGGCGGTCGATGCGCTCGCAGTCCCCGAAGAACACGTCGAGCGCCGACACCAGCATCCCGGGCGTCACGCTGGAGGCCGCGGAGGGTCCGGCTTTGTCGTAGGCCGCGAGGATGTCCTTCGCGACGGCGTTGAGGCGGGCACGCATGGAGACGACGTGGGCTCGTCCGGTCTGCTCGGGGCTATCGGTCTTCGATCGGCTGGAGGCGCAGCGCCGCGGAGTTCATGCAGTAGCGAAGGCCGGTCGGCTCCGGCCCGTCCTCGAACACGTGACCCAGGTGCGCGTCGCAGCGGGCACAAAGCACCTCGGTCCGGCGCATGAACAGGCTGTTGTCCGCCTCGGTGCGGACCGCGTCGGGCGCCACGGGCTGCCAGAAACTCGGCCAGCCGGTGCCGGAATCGTACTTGGTCGTGGAGTCGAAGAGCGGCTGCTCGCAGCACACGCAGCGGTAGGTTCCGGCCTGCTTGCAGTCCCAGTAGCGGCCGGTGAACGCGCGCTCCGTGCCGTGGCGGCGGGTGACATGGTAGGCCTCGGCGTCGAGTTGCTCGCGCCACTGCTCGTCGGTCTTGCGGATCTTGTCTATCATGGCCTGGTGGGACTCGGCGAGGGTTGGCTCGGGGGCGGTCGAACAGGGGAGGCTGGCGTGACGATGGCGTTCTGGATGGTGCTCGTGGCTGCGTTGATACCGTACTTCACGGTGGCCGTGTCCAAGTATCGCCCGGATTACGACAACGCCGCGCCCCGCGCCCAGGCCGAGCGGTCCGGGGGGGCGCGGCAGCGGGCCTGGTGGGCCCACCTCAACGCCTTCGAGGCGTTTCCGCCGTTTGCCGCCGGCGTGATTATCGCCCACATGACCGGTGCGTCGCCGGTACTTGTCGACGGTCTCGCGGTGGCGTTTGTCCTGCTGCGCGTGCTGTATGCGGTGCTCTATGTCACCGACCGCCCGACCGCGCGCTCGCTGGTGTGGACGGCCGCCTTCGGCTGCGTGGTGGGTCTTTTCGTCGTCGCCGCGCTGGGCTGACCGCCTTTGCGGGCGATGCCCGTCGGGCCTCACTCGCGAAACCGGCGGGCGATCGCAGCCGGGGCCGGTGGAGGCCGGCGCGTTTTCCTTGAAATGTGCAAGAATCGGGCTCCAGCGTCGGACGGTCGGTAGCAAGCGATTGCCGTGACCGATCCGGTCTGCACGCGTGGCAGGCGGTAGCGCTCGCGGTCCGGGCCGGCCAGGCCGACCGGAGACCGGCCCGGGAGGGCGGGGAGGCGATGCGATCGCCAACCGGACGCGGACACGGCCCGAGCGCGGCGTCGGATCGACGGCGGGTGAGTGCCGCTGCGCCGACCGGTACCCGCGCCGCGCCCGCATGCCCTGTCACGCGCAGGCTGACGCCGACGGCAAGTCCAGAGCGAAGTTCCGAACGCAAGCCCCTGAGAGGAAGCCAGCATGGCCCACGATCCGCTGAACACCCTGCGCGAGTTCAAACTGAAGTCCGGCCGGACCGGACGCATGTACTCACTGAAGGCGCTCGAGGAACAGGGTTTCGGCAAGACCTCCCGGCTGCCGGTCAGCCTCCGCGTGGTGCTCGAGTCCGTGCTGCGCAACTGCGACGGCCAGCGCATCTCGCCCGACGTGGTGAAGGCGCTGGCGGGCTGGAAGCCCAACGGCGAGCGCACCACCGAACTGCCCTTCGTGCTCGCGCGGATCATGCTGCAGGACATGGCCGGTTTTCCCGCGCTCAACGATTTCGCGGCGATGCGCGCCGAGGCGAAGCGGCAGAACTTCGATCCGGCGCGGATCGAGCCGCTGGTGCCGGTCGACCTGGTGGTCGACCACTCGATCGTGGTCGACGTGCACAACTCGACCGATGCGCTGCGCCGGAACATGGAGATCGAGTTCGAGCGCAACGGCGAGCGCTACACGTTCCTGAAGTGGGCCAAGCAGGCATTCTCCGGCATCCGCGTGGTGCCGCCGGGCAACGGCATCTGCCACCAGGTGAACCTCGAATACCTGTCGCGCGGCGTCTGGGAGAAGGACGGCATCTTCTATCCCGACTCGGCCGTCGGCACCGATTCGCACACCACCATGGTCAATGCGATCGGCGTGCTGGCATGGGGCGTGGGCGGCATCGAGGCCGAGGCGGCGATGCTCGGCCAGCCCTACTACTTCCTCGAGCCCGACGTGGTCGGCGTGCACATGACCGGCAAGCTCGCCCCGGGGGTCACCGCCACCGACCTCGTGCTCACGGTCACCGAGCTGCTGCGCAAGACCAAGGTGGTCAACAAGTTCGTCGAGTACTTCGGCGAAGGGGCGGCCTCGCTCACCCCGACCGACCGGGCGACGGTCGCCAACATGGCGCCCGATTACGGCGCGACCTGCGGCTTCTTCGCCATCGACGAGAAGACGCTGGAGTACTACCGCATGACCGGCCGCGAGGAGCACTGCGACGCGATCGAGTCCTACCTCAAGGCGCAGGGCATGTTCGGCATCCCGCGCAAGGGGGAGATCGACTACTCGCAGGTGGTCGAACTCGACCTGTCGACCGTGCGCCCGAGCGTGTCCGGCCCGAAACAGCCCGAGGAGCGCCTCGACCTCCAGGCGATCAAGGACCGATTCAACGACCTGTTCTCCCGCCCGGTGGCCGAGAGCGGCTACAACAAGCCGGCCGCGGATCTCGACCGGCGCTTCCCGGTGGCCAACGCCTCGATCGGCGATGTCGGGCACGGCGACATCGGCATCGCGGCGATCACCTCCTGCACCAACACCTCGAACCCCTGGGTGCTGCTGGCCGCGGGCCTGCTCGCGAAGAAGGCGGTCGAGAAGGGCATGAAGCCGCATCCCCGGGTGAAGACTTCGCTCGCCCCCGGCTCCAAGGTGGTCACCGCCTACCTGAAGGATTCCGGCCTGCTGCCCTACCTCGAGCAGCTCGGCTACCACGTGGTGGCCTACGGTTGCACGACCTGCATGGGCCTGGCCGGTCCGCTGGACAAGGACCTCGAGGAGTCGATCGTCAAGAACGACGTGATCTGCGCGGCGGTGCTCTCCGGCAACCGGAACTTCGAGGCGCGGGTACACCAGTCGCTCAAGGCCAACTTCCTGATGAGCCCGCCGCTGGTGATCGCCTTCGCGCTCGCCGGCACGGTGCGCATCGACATGGACCGCGACCCGATCGGCAAGGATCGTGACGGCAAGCCGGTGTTCCTGAAGGACCTCTGGCCCACGCCGGCGGAGGTCGATGCGGTGATGAAGTACGCGACCGACGCGGAGTGCTTCCGCCGCGAATACGGCGACCTGTCCGGCGCGAAGGACCTCTGGGAGGCGATCCCCGAGGCGAAGGGCGCGCTGTTCGATTGGGACGGCAAATCCACCTACCTGCTCGAGCCGCCGCTGTTCGAGGGCTTCAAGCGCACGCTGCCCGAAGTCACCGACGTGCGCGGCGGCCGGGCACTGGGCATCTTCGGCAACAAGCTGACCACCGACCACATCAGCCCGGTGGCGCCGATCCGCAAGGGCACGCTGGCCGGTGACTGGCTGGTCGCGGCGGGAAGCACCGACCTGTCGAGCTTCGGCTCGCGCCGTACCAACCACGAGGTGATGGTGCGCGGTGCGTTCGCCAACCCGCGGATCAAGAACCTCATGGTGCCCGGCTCCGAAGGCGGCGTCACGATCCACCAGCCCAGCGGCGAGAAGATGCAGATCTTCGAGGCCGCGATGCGCTACCAGAAGGAGGGCGTGCCCCTGTTCGTGTTCGGCGGCGAGGAGTACGGCACGGGCTCCTCGCGCGACTGGGCGGCGAAGGGCACGCAGATGCTCGGCATCCGCGTGGTGGTGGCCCGCGGCTACGAGCGGATCCACCGCTCCAACCTGGTCGGCATGGGCGTGCTGCCCTGCCAGTTCAAGGGCAGCGACAGCGTGCAGTCGCTGGGCATCACCGGCGAGGAACGCTACGAGCTGCTCGGCGTCGAGGGCGGCGACATCAAGCCCCTGCAGGACGTGACGCTGGTGATCCACCGCAAGGACGGGACCACGCAGAAGGTCGCGGTGACGCTGCGCGTGGACTCGCCGATCGAGGTCGAGTACCTCAAGAACGGCGGCATCCTGCCGTTCGTGCTGCGCGAGCTGATGGCTGCCTGAGCGCGTTTGCCGCGGCGGCCTCTTCCTGCCCCCTCCCTTCACAGAGCCTGACATGACCCAAGACGCCTTCAACTCGCTGCGCGACTTCACCCCCTCGGCCGGGAGGTCGGGCAAGTACCACTCGCTGGCTGCCCTCGAGGAGGCGGGCCTGGGCAGGATCTCCCGGCTGCCGCGCTCGATCCGGGTGGTGCTCGAGGCGCTGGTACGCCACTGCGACGGCAAGAAGGTCACGCCGGAGCACGTGAAGGCGCTCGCGGCCTGGCAGGCCAACGGGGCGCGCACCACCGAGATCCCGTTCATCGTCGTGCGCATCGTGCTGCAGGACCTGATCGGCTTCGGGACGCTGAACGACCTCGCCGCGATGCGCAACGCGGCGAGCAAGCTCGGCGTCCCGGCGGGCAGCATCGAGCCGCTGGTGCCGGTTGACGTGGTGGTCGACCACTCGGTCGAGATCGACGTCTACAACCGACCCGACGCGGTGCAGGTGAACCAGGAGATCGAGTTCAAGCGCAACGCCGAACGCTACCTGTTCGTGAAGTGGGCGCAGGGCGCCTTCAAGACGGTGCGGGTGGTGCCGCCGGGCAACGGCATCATCCACCAGATCAACATGGAATACCTGTCGCGCGGCGTCTGGGAAAAGGACGGCGTGTGGTTCCCCGACACCGTGTTCGGAACCGACTCGCACACGACGATGGTCAACGGCATCGGCGTGGTGGCCTGGGGCGTGGGCGGCATCGAGGCCGAGGCGGGCATGCTCGGCCAGCCCAATGCCTTCCTCACCCCGGACGTGGTCGGCTGCCACCTCACCGGACGCCTGCGCGAAGGCGTCACCGCCACCGACCTGGCGCTGACCGTCACCGAGCTCATGCGCAAGGCGAAGGTGGTCGGCAAGTTCGTGGAGTTCTTCGGCGAGGGCGCGGCCAACCTGACGGCGGCCGACCGTTGCACCGTGGCCAACATGGCGCCGGAGTACGGCGCGACCATGGGCTACTTCCCGGTCGACGAGAAGACGATCGACTACTTCCGCACCACCGGGCGCGAGGCCGACCACATCGCCGCGATCGAGGCGTACTTCAAGGCGCAGGGCATGTTCGGCATGCCGAAGGCGGGCGAGATCGACTACACGCAGGTCATCGAACTCGACCTCGGCAGCATCGTCCCCAGCCTGTCGGGACCGAAGCGGCCGCAGGACCGGGTGAACCTGCCCGACCTCGGCCGAGATTTCGATCGCCTGTTCTCGGCCCCGACCGAGAAGAACGGCTACGCGCGTGCGGCCGACGACCTCGGCCGGCGCGAGCAGACCGGCCATGGCTTCGATGTCGGCCACGGCGACGTGCTGATCGCCTCGATCACCTCGTGCACCAACACCTCCAACCCGGCGCTGCTGCTGGCGGCGGGCCTGCTCGCCAAGCGCGCGGTGGAGAAGGGGCTGACCACCCATCCGCGGATCAAGACTTCGCTGGCCCCCGGGTCGCGGGTGGCGACCAAGTACCTGCAGGATGCCGGCCTGCTGTCGTTCCTCGAGAAGCTCGGCTTCGGCGTCGTGGCCTACGGCTGCACGACCTGCATGGGGGCTGCCGGCCCGCTCGACGCGAAGATCGAGGAGACGGTCGTGTCGAAGGACCTCGTCACCTGCGCGGTCTTGTCGGGCAACCGGAACTTCGAGGCCCGGGTGCACCCGAACCTGCGCGCGAACTACCTGGCCAGCCCGGCGCTGGTGGTCGCCTACGCGCTCGCCGGCACCGTGCGCACCGACCTCACCACCGATCCGCTGGGCACCGATCGCGACGGCAAGCCGGTGTTCCTGAGGGACATCTGGCCCACCGACGCGGAGGTGGCCGCACAGCTCAAGTACGCGTCCAATGCCGAGCACTTCCGGCGCGAATACAGCGACCTCTCGGGCAACCGCAAGCTCTGGGAAGCCATCCCGACGGTCGAGGGCGCGGTCTACCAGTGGGATCCGCAGTCGACCTTCATCCGCGAACCTCCGTTCTTCGAGGGCGTGACCCGTACCCCGGGCAAGGTGAGCAACATCGTCGGTGCCCGCGCGCTCGCGATCCTCGGCGACTCGATCACCACCGACCACATCAGCCCGTCCACCAAGATCCGTCCCGGCACGCCGGCGGGCAAGTGGCTGGAGCCGTTCCAGGCCAACCATCCGCCCGCGGAGTGGGGGCACTTCGGCGTGCGTCGCTGCAACCACGAGCTGATGGTGCGCGGTACCTTCGCCAACGTGCGGCTGCGCAATGCGGTGGCGCCGGGCACCGAAGGGCCGATCACGAAGCACCAGCCCGATGGCGCGCAGATGACGATCTTCGAGGCCTCCGAACTGTACCGGCAGTCGGGCACGCCGCTGGTCATCTTCGGCGGCGAGGACTACGGCATGGGTTCGTCGCGCGACTGGGCGGCCAAGGGCGTGCAGCTGCTCGGCGTGAACGCGGTCATCGTGAAGAGCTTCGAGCGCATCCATCGCGCCAACCTGATCGGCATGGGCGTGGTACCCCTGCAGTTCAAGCCGGGCGAGGACGTGTCGACGCTGAAGATCGACGGCACCGAGACCTTCACCATCGAGGGCCTCGAGGGCGGCAACGTGAAGCCGATGCAGGACGTGGTGATGACCATCACCCGTGCCGACGGGTCCGTGCAGAAGGTGACGCTGACGCTGCGGATCGACACCGGCATCGAGGTCGATTACCTGAAGCACGGCGGCATCCTGCCGTACGTGCTGCGGGAACTCGTGGCCGAGGCGGCCTGACCCGGGCGGAACAGCGGCGGGCGGGGCGGCTACCGGACTGGACGGGGGCCGCCCAGCCCCTTCCGCTCGGGGGGCGCCCAGTCCCTTCCGCTCATGTCACCCGGCCCCGGGCGGTTGCCTGCGTGGAGCTTCCTCGTTGAGTTCGCTGCAGGGGCTGCCCGGCGACCGTGACCCTCGACTGCCGGGCCCTGGACCCGACGAGGCGCGGTGCCGCAGGCACCGTTCCCCGGGTCGGGAGATGCAGCCGGCCCGGGACGGGGCACGCCCGCCCCTCAGGCCGAGAACAGGTCGACGAAGCGGTCCACCGGCATCGACTCCAGGCGCGCGGCGTCGGCGCAGGCGGACAGGATCGCGGCCTGCTGCTTCGGTGCGAACCGGCGCGCGAGGTTGACCGCGAACTTCGCGTCGAGCAGCGGGTAGCCCTCCTCGCGGCGCCGGCGATGGCCGACCGGATACTCGACTTCCACGCGGGCGGTCGACGTCCCGTCCCGGAACCTGACCTCGATCGCGTTGGCGATCGAGCGCTTCTCCGGGTCGAGGTAGTCGCGCGAGTAGCGCGAGTCCTCGACGATCTCCATCCGCTCGCGCAGCGCGTCGATCCGCGGATCGGCGGCGGCGCCGTCCTCGTAGTCGGCGGCGGTCAGGTTGCCGCGGATCATCCCGACGGCAGCCATGTACTGGATGCAGTGGTCGCGGTCGGCGGGGTTGTGCAGCGGCCCGCGCTTGTCGATGATGCGGATCGCCGATTCGTGGGTGGTGATGGTGACCTTCTCGATCTCGTCGAGCCGGTCGCGCACCTGCGGATGCAGCGCAAGCGCGCACTCGACCGCGGTCTGGGCGTGGAACTCCGCCGGGAACGAGATCTTGAACAGCACGTTCTCCATCACGTACGAGCCCAGCGGACGACCCAGCACCAGCGGCTGGCCCTTGAACAGCACGTCCTGGAAACCCCAGGTCTTGGCCGAAAGTACCGACGGGTAGCCCATCTCGCCGCGCAGGGTCATCCACGCGATGCGCACCGCGCGCGAGGTGGCGTCGCCCGCAGCCCACGACTTGCGCGAGCCGGTGTTCGGCGCATGGCGGTAGGTGCGCAACGACTGTCCGTCGACCCATGCATTGGATACCGCGTCGATCACCTCTTCGCGCGTGCCGCCCATCATGGCGGTGACCACCGCGGTCGAGGCGACCTTGACCAGAACCACGTGGTCCAGCCCGACCCGGTTGAAGCTGTTCTCGAGCGCGAGCACGCCCTGGATCTCGTGCGCCTTGATCATCGCGGTCAGCACCTCGCGCACCGTCAGCGGTGCGTCCCCGCGGGCGATGCGGGTGCGCGACAGCCAGTCGGCCACGGCCAGGATGGCGCCCAGGTTATCGGATGGATGGCCCCACTCGGCGGCGAGCCAGGTGTCGTTGAAGTCCAGCCAGCGCACCATCGTGCCGATGTTGAAGGCCGCCTGCACCGGGTCGAGCTGCCAGGGCGTACCCGGGACCTTCGCCCCGTGCGGGACGATCGTGCCCGGTACGATCGGGCCGAGCAGCTTGGTGCAGGCCGGGTATTCGAGGGCTTCCAGCCCGCAGCCGATCGTGTCGAGCATGCAGTAGCGGGCGGTGCGATAGGCCTCGTCGCTGTCGATGCGCGCGGACACCGCGTAGTCGGCGATGTCGACCAGCAGGCGGTCAGGCTCGGGGCGGATGTTGGAGATCGGGGCGGACATCGATGATCCTCCGGCGGGGGCGGGAACTCGCGCCGCGCGGGCGCGAGGCGGGGGGGCCGTGCGTCGGTATCGGCGCCCGGCCGGGCGGGGTCACGCCGGGGCGGCGCGAGCGGACGTGCGCGGCGCAGTCGCGCACGGGCAACGGCTGCGGCCGGCAGCGCCGCGACGGGGACGCGCGGGCGTGCGAAGTGCGGCGCGCAGGCTCCGGCGCACGTCAGCGCGACTCGATCGGAACCCACTGCCGACCCTCGGGGCCGGTGTAGTTCGCGGTGGGGCGGATGATCTTCCCGTCCTGGCGCTGTTCGACGACGTGGGCCGACCACCCGGCGGTGCGGGAGATCACGAACACGGGCGTGAACATCGCGGTGGGCACGCCCATCATGTGGTAGGAGACCGCGCTGAACCAGTCGAGGTTGGGGAACATCTTCTTCTCGCGCCACATCACCGTCTCCAGGCGCTCGGCGATGTCGAACAGGCGCATCGACCCGGCGGCGGCCGAGAGCCGGCGTGCGACCTCCTTGATCACCACGTTGCGCGGGTCGGAGATCGTGTAGACCGGGTGTCCGAAGCCGATCACCACCTCCCGCGCCTGGACGCGGCGCACGATGTCCTGCTCGGCCTCGTCCGGCGTCGCGTAGCGCGACTGCACCTCGAAAGCCACTTCGTTGGCACCCCCGTGCTTGGGACCGCGCAGGGCACCGATGCCGCCGCAGATCGCACCGTGGAAATCGGCCCCGGTGCCCGCGACCACCCGGCAGGCGAAGGTGGAGGCATTGAACTCGTGCTCGGCGTAGAGGATGAGCGAGGTATGCATCGCGCGCACCCAGTCGGCGGGCGGGGGCTTGCCGTGCAGCAGGTGCAGGAAGTGGCCGCCGATCGAGTCGTCGTCGGTCTCCACCTCGATGCGGCGCCCGTTGTGCGACCAGTGGTACCAGTAGAGCAGCATCGAGCCGAACGAGGCCATCAGCCGGTCGGCGATGTCGCGCGCGCCGGCGAGGTCATGGGCCTCTCGCTCCGGCAGCAGGCAGCCCAGCGCCGAGGCGCCGGTCCGCATCACGTCCATCGGGTGCGCCGACGCGGGGATGCGCTCGAGCAGCTGCCGGAGCGCCGAGGGCAGGCCGCGCAGGCCGCGCAGCTTGTCCTTGTACTGCCGGAGGGCGGCGGCGTCGGGCAGCTGCTCGTGGACGAGCAGGTGGGCGATCTCCTCGAACTGGGCGCTGTCGGCGAAGTCGAGGATGTCGTAGCCGCGATAGTGCAGGTCGTTGCCCGAGCGGCCGACGGTGCACAGCGCGGTGTTGCCCGCCGTGACTCCGGACAGGGCGACCGACTTCTTGGGCTTGAAGGCTGTGGCGGTGGGCTGTTCGCTGCTCATCGGATCCTCCGCGGGGGCAAGCGCCGCAGGCGCTGGGTGAAAAAACGGCCGCTACGCTGGCGGCCGTCGTGGGGTTGCCGGCTGCCGGGACGATCAGCCGAGCAGGTGCTTGACGCCGTCGCGCTCTTCCTGGAGTTCGGCGAGCGTCGCCTGCATCTTGCCGCGGCTGAAATCGGAGATGTCCAGGCCCTGCACGATCGAATACTGGCCGTTCGCGCACGTGACCGGGAAGCCGTACATCACGCCCTCGGGGATGCCGTAGCTGCCGTCGGACGGGATGCCCATGCTCACCCAGTCGCCCGCGGGGGTGCCCAGCATCCAGCTGCGGATGTGGTCCATCGCGGCATTGGCCGCGCTCGCCGCCGAGGAGAGGCCGCGGGCGTCGATGATCGCGGCGCCGCGCTTCTGGATGGTGGGGATGAACGTCGTCTCGAGCCACGCCTGGTCGTTGATCATCGGCCAGGCCGGCTTGCCGTCGACCTGGGCCTGGAACAGGTCCGGATACTGGGTCGCGGAGTGGTTGCCCCAGATGGTCATCCGTGTCACCGAGGAGACGGGGCGGCCGACCTTCTGCGCGATCTGGGTGAGCGCGCGGTTGTGGTCGAGCCGCATCATCGCGGTGAACTGCGTGGGCTTGAGGCTGGGCGCGTTGCGCATGGCGATCAGCGCATTGGTGTTGGCGGGGTTGCCCACCACCAGCACGCGTACGTCGCGCGCGGCGACCTCGTCGAGCGCACGACCCTGCGGGCCGAAGATCTTGCCGTTGGCCTCGAGGAGGTCCTTGCGCTCCATGCCCGGGCCGCGCGGGCGTGCGCCCACGAGAAGGGCGACGTTGGCGTCGCGGAAGGCGACCTTCGCATCATCGGTGGGCACGACCGACTGCAGCAGGGGAAACGCGCAGTCGTCCAGTTCCATGATCACGCCGCGCAGTGCCTTCTGCGCCTTCTCGTCCGGGATCTCGAGCAGTTGCAGGATCACCGGCTGGTCGGGGCCGAGCATCTCGCCGCTGGCGATGCGAAACAGCAGGCTGTAGCCGATCTGGCCGGCGGCCCCGGTGACGGCGACACGTACGGGCGCTTTCATCTTCTTGCAATCTCCGATGGGGTGGCGGGGCGGATCGTTCCGCCTCGGGGGCGCGATGCTTCGCGCAGGGCAGGGCGCAGGGCTCGAACCGGGGCGCCGCGGCACGCTGAACGGACCCGTGCCGCGCGACCCGCGCCGTATCGCGGCGGGCAGCGCGCGGGTCGTCTGCCGACCCGTCTGCCACCGTGGCAGGCAGGTGCCGCCGCGGCCCGAATGATAGCGCAGCCCCTCCGACGACGCGCGGCTTGTGCGCGGGCGCGGCTGCTGCGATAATCCACGGGCCGAGCAGCCAGCCAGCGTGAAGTCCCCGCCGGCCGACGAGGCCCCGCCGGGTGAAATGCGCGGCGGCGCGACGTCCCAGGGCGGCACTTCGCACGGCCCGGGCGTCGCCGTTTCGGCGCGCATCAATGCGTCGCGGTCGCAGCCGCGATGATCGCGTCACGTGTCCGGTCTGCCTGACAGGTAGAGCGCACGCGGGTTGCGGTGCGCGCGCGATACACCCGGCCTCCCGCTGGAGGCTCGCGAGGCCAACCTGAACGGGGAACCAGTGCCGATGAAGCAGAGCCGACCGAAGTACCTGAACCTGACGGAGATCAAGCTGCCCATGCCGGGGCTGGTTTCCATCCTGCACCGCGTGAGCGGCGTGGGGCTGTATCTCGTGGGCATCCCGCTCGCGCTGTGGATGCTGCAGACCAGTCTTGCGTCGGAGGCCGGATATGCGTCGGTCGCCGCGATCGCCGGCAGCGGCTTCGTCAAGCTGGTGCTGCTTGGGCTGCTCTGGGCGTTCCTCCATCATCTCTGCGCGGGCATCCGCTTCCTCGCGCTCGATCTGCACATGGGCGACGAACTGCAGCGCGCCCGCAGCACCAGTGCCGCTGTACTGGTCGTGAGCCTCGTGCTCACCGTCATCCTGGGGGCCAAGCTATGGTGAGTCGCGTCGTCGTCGGAGCCCACTACGGGCTCAAGGACTGGCTGGGCCAGCGCATCACCGCGGTGATCATCGCCGCCTACGCGCTGTTCCTGGGCGGCATCGCCCTGTTCGACGCCCCGTCGGGATACGCCGAGTGGAAGGCGCTGTTCGCCGGACGTGCGATGCAGGTGGCGACGCTGCTGTTCGTCGCCGCACTGCTCTACCACGCGTGGGTCGGCATCCGGGACGTGCTCATGGATTACGTGAAGCCGGCCGGAGTGCGCCTGGGTCTGCAAGTCCTCGTGATTCTCTCGCTTGTCGTCTACCTGGTCTGGTCGTTCCAGATCGTGCTGGGGTGAACTCGAAAATGGCTCTCGCAAAACGTACCTTCGATGCAGTGGTGGTGGGTGCCGGTGGCGCCGGTCTGCGGGCCGCGCTGCAACTGTCCGAGGCCGGCCTGAAGACGGCCGTCCTGAGCAAGGTCTTCCCGACGCGCTCGCACACCGTGGCGGCGCAGGGCGGCATCGCCGCCTCGCTGGGCAACGTGATGGAGGACCACTGGATCTGGCACATGTACGACACCGTCAAGGGCGCCGATTACCTCGGCGACCAGGACGCGATCGAATTCATGTGCCGCACGGCCAACGAGTGCGTGTACGAACTCGAGCATTTCGGCATGCCGTTCTCGCGCCTGCCCAACGGCAAGATCTACCAGCGTCCCTTCGGCGGCCAGTCGATCCACTTCGGCAAGGAGCAGGCGGCTCGCAGCTGCGCGGTGGCCGACCGGACCGGCCACTCGATGCTGCATACGCTGTACCAGCGCAACGTTCGCGCGAACACGCTGTTCTTCGTGGAGTGGATGGCGCTCGATCTGGTGATGAACCAGGACGGCGAGTGCGTGGGCGTCACCGCCCTCGAGATGGAAACCGGCGAGGTGATGCTGCTCCAGGCCAAGGCGACGCTGCTGGCCACCGGCGGGGCGGGACGCGTGTACCAGGCCAGCACCAACGCGTTCATCAACACCGGCGACGGCATCGGCATGGCGGCGCGAGCCGGCATCCCCCTCGAGGACATGGAGTTCTGGCAGTTCCACCCCACCGGCGTGGCGGGGGCGGGCGTGCTCATCACCGAAGGCGTGCGCGGCGAGGGCGGCTACCTGCTCAACAAGAACGGCGAACGCTTCATGGAGCGTTACGCGCCCAACGCGAAGGACCTCGCCGGTCGCGACGTGGTCGCGCGCGCGATGGCCACCGAGATCAAGGAAGGGCGCGGCGCCGGACCGGATGGTGCGTTCATCCTGCTCAAGCTCGATCACCTGGGCGAGGAGACGATCAACACCAAGCTGCCGGGCATCCGCGAGATCGCCAAGAAGTTCGCCAACGTCGACCCGGTGCGCGACCCGATCCCGGTGGTGCCGACCTGCCACTACATGATGGGTGGCATCCCGACCAACTACCACGGCCAGGTGGTGATGCCGAAGGGCGGCAACCCCGAGGTGCCGGTGCCGGGCCTGTACGCGGCGGGCGAGGTGGCCTGCGTGTCGGTGCACGGCGCCAACCGCCTGGGGACGAACTCGCTGCTCGACCTCGTGGTGTTCGGGAAGTCCTCGGGCCAGCACATGGCCGACCACATCCGCGCGAACCCCGGCCAGCGCGACCTGCCCGCCGATGCCGGCGATCTCACCCAGGCGCGGCTGGCGCGGCTCGAGTCGCAGAAGGACGGCGAGCGGGTGCCCGCCGTGCTGCGCGACCTGCAGCTCACGATGCAGCTCGACTGCGGCGTGTTCCGGTTCCCGGACTCGCTCCAGTCGGGCGTGGCCAAGATGCGCGAGATCGCCAAGCGTTCGCTGGTCACCGAGATCAGCGACAAGAGCAAGGTGTTCAACACCGCGCGCATCGAGGCGCTCGAGCTCGACAACCTGGTCGAGGTCGCGCTGTCTTCGCTGGTGTCGGCCGAGGCCCGCAAGGAGTCCCGCGGCGCCCACGACCGCAGCGACTTCGCCAAGCGCGACGACGCGAACTGGATCAAGCACACGCTCTGGTACAAGGAGGGCGATCGGCTGGAGTACAAGCCGGTGCATGACAAGCCGCTGACCGTCGACAGCTTCGAGCCGAAGGTTCGCACCTACTGATCCGGCGAGTTCGCCATCCTCCGCCCACGCTCCACCGAGGCCATCCCCAGATGAAATTCTCGATCTTCCGCTACAACCCCGAGGTCGACGAAAAGCCGCGCATGCAGGACTACGACATCCCGCTCGAGCCGACCGACCGGATGCTGCTCGACGCGATCGTCCGCATCAAGGCGCACGACGACACGCTGTCGCTTCGCCGCTCCTGCCGCGAGGGCGTATGCGGCTCGGACGCGATGAACATCAACGGCAAGAACGGACTGGCCTGCATCACGCCGCTGGACTCCCTCAAGGAGCCGGTCGTCCTCAAGCCGCTGCCGGGCCTGCCGGTCATTCGCGACCTGATCGTCGACATGACCCAGTTCTTCAAGCAGTACCACTCGATCAAGCCCTACCTGATCAACGAGAACCCGCCCCCCGAGACCGAGCGGCTGCAATCGCCCGAGGACCGGGAGGAGCTCGACGGGCTGTACGAGTGCATCCTCTGCGCGTGCTGCTCGACGTCCTGCCCGTCGTTCTGGTGGAACCCGGACAAGTTCGTCGGCCCCGCGGGGCTGCTGCAGGCCTACCGCTTCATCGCCGACAGCCGTGACGAGGCGACCTCGCAGCGCCTCGACAACCTCGAGGATCCTTACCGGCTGTTCCGCTGCCACACGATCATGAACTGCGTGGACGTCTGTCCGAAAGGCCTGAACCCGACTCGGGCGATCGGCAAGATCAAGCAGCTCATGGTCAAGCGGATGGTCTGACGATGGATGCGGGCGAGGCCAAACGCATCGAGGAGAGCCGGCTGCGCTGGGCCTGCCGGCGCGGCCTGCTCGAACTGGACATCGTCCTGCAGCGGTTCATGGATCGCAGCTACCGCGGGCTCGGCGAGGCCGAGCTCGAGCAGCTGCGCGAACTCCTCGACTATCCCGACCAGGACCTCTGGGACATGATCGCCGGGCGGCTGCAGCCGGCGGACAAGCGGGTCACCGGGGTCCTGGAACTCCTTCGCGCGGCCTGACCGCGCTTTTTTGTATCCGCTCCAGCCCTGCCGGCGCGTGCCGGCGCAAGCCCCGGAGCGGCCTCCCCCTGGAGAGCATGATGGACAGCAAAGCCAAGGCAACCCTTTCGTTCAGCGACGGCCGCCCGTCGGTCGAATTCCCGATCTACGGCGGGAGCGTCGGTCCGGACGTGATCGACGTGCGATCGCTGTATGCGAAGACGGGCGCATTCACCTACGACCCGGGGTTCATGTCGACGGCGAGCTGCAAGTCGAGCATCACCTACATCGACGGTGACCAGGGCGTGCTCCAGCATCGCGGCTACTCGATCGAGACCCTGATCGAGAACTGCGACTTCCTCGAGGTCGCCTACCTGATCCTGCGCGGCAAGCTGCCCAATGCCGCCGAGAAGAAGGAGTTCGACCACACCGTCACCATCCACACGATGGTGCACGAGCAGCTCGCCCGCTTCTATTCGGGCTTCCGCCGCGACGCGCATCCGATGGCGGTGCTCTGCGGCGTGGTGGGCGGCATGGCCGCGTTCTACCACGACTCGCTGGACATCAACGATCCCACGCACCGGATGATCTCCGAGTTCCGCCTGATCGCGAAGATGCCCACCGTGGTGGCGATGACCTACAAGTACAACATCGGCCAGCCGTTCATGTACCCGCGCAACGACCTCGGCTACGTCGAGAACTTCATGCGCATGATGTTCGGCGTGCCCTGCGAGGAGTACCGGCCGAACCCGGTGCTGGTGCGCGCGCTGGAGAAGATCCTGATCCTGCACATGGACCACGAGCAGAACGCGTCGACCTCGACGGTCCGCCTCGCCGGCTCCTCGGGCGCCAACCCGTTCGCCTGCATCGCGGCGGGCATCGCCAGCCTCTGGGGTCCTGCGCACGGCGGCGCCAACGAGGCGGTGCTGAAGATGCTCGACGAGATCGGCGACGTGTCGAACATCGACCGCTTCATCGCCAAGGCCAAGGACCCGCACGAGGTGCAGAAGCTGATGGGCTTCGGGCACCGCGTGTACAAGAACTACGATCCGCGCGCCCGTCTAATCCAGGGTGCCTGCCACGACGTGCTGGCCGAGCTCGGGCTCGAGGACAACAAGATGTTCAAGCTCGCGATGGCGCTGGAGAAGGTTGCGCTCGAGGACGAGTACTTCGTCAAGCGCAAGCTCTTCCCGAACGTCGACTTCTACTCGGGCATCGTCTACAAGGCGCTCGGCATCCCGGTCTCGATGTTCACCGCGCTCTTCGCGCTGGCGCGTACCGTGGGCTGGATCGCGCAGTGGAACGAGATGATCGGCGACGCCGACCAGAAGATCGGCCGCCCCCGGCAGCTGTTCCTCGGCGAGACCGCCGCGAAGTTCGTGCCGCTGGCGCAGCGCCGCTGACCCGCCGCGGCCGCGTTCGCTCGGCCGCGTCTCCCTCCTGGAGTCCGACCCCATGATGCAGCAGATGCTCGCCAACTCGTACCTGTTCGGCTCGAATGCGCCGTTCATCGAGGAGTTGTACGAGTCGTGGCTGAACGATCCCGCGTCCGTCCAGGACGCGTGGCGGCAGTACTTCGAGGCGCTGGCCCGCACGGGCGAGGGCGTGGATGTCGCGCACGAACCGGTGCGGCGGCAGTTCGCGGAACTGGCCCGGCGCAGCCCATGGGCGGCGGGCGGCCGCGCGCCGGCCTCGGCCGATGACGCGCTCAAGCAGGTGGCCGTCCTCCAGCTGATCTCGGCGTACCGGTTCCTCGGCGTGCGCCATGCGGACATCGACCCGTTGCAGCGCCAGGAGAAGCCGTACATCCAGGAACTGGACCCCGCGTTCTACGGGCTGTCGGATGCGGACATGGATACCGAGTTCGCCACCGGCTCGCTGGTCGGGCCGGCTCGGGCGACGCTCCGGGACATCCTCACGCACGTGCGCCAGACCTACTGCGGGTCGATCGGGTTCGAGTACATGTACCTGTCCGACCCGGCGCAGAAGAAGTGGATCCAGCAGCGCTTCGAGACGGTGCGCTCGCGTCCTTCGTATGACGCGGAGTTCAAGCTGCACGTGCTCGAGAGGCTGACCGCAGCCGAGACGCTCGAGAAGTACCTGCACACGAAGTACGTGGGGCAGACGCGCTTCTCGCTGGAAGGCGGCGAGACGCTGATCCCGCTGCTCGACGTTCTCCTGCAGCGCGCGGGCGCGGCAGGCGTCAAGGAGTCGGTGATCGGCATGGCCCACCGCGGCCGGCTGAACGTGCTGGTCAACACGCTGGGCAAGATGCCCAAGGACCTGTTCGCCGAGTTCGAAGGCAAGATGGACGAGGCCATCCTGTATGGCGACGTCATCTACCACGACGGTTTCTCCAGCGACATCACCACCCCCGGCGGGCCGATGCACCTCGCCCTCGCGTTCAACCCCTCGCACCTGGAGATCGTCAACCCGGTGGTGACCGGGTCGGTGCGGGCGCGCCAGCGCCGCCGCGGCGATCGGGAGGGGCGCGAGGTGATGCCCATCCTGATCCACGGCGATGCGTCGTTTGCCGGCCAGGGCGTCGTGATGGAGACGCTGAACCTCTCGCAGACGCGCGGTTACGGCACCGGCGGCACGATGCACGTGATCATCAACAACCAGATCGGATTCACCGTGTCCGATCCGCGCGACTCGCGCTCCTCGCTGTACTGCAGCGATGTATCGAAGATGATCGAGGCCCCGATCTTCCACGTGAACGCGGACGATCCGGACGCGGTGGCGCTGGTGACCGAGGCGGCGATCGACTTCCGCATGCAGTTCCGCAAGGACGTCGTGATCGACCTGGTGTGCTACCGCCGGCCCGGCCACAACGAGCAGGACGAGCCGATGGTGACCCAGCCGCTGATGTACAAGGTCATCGGCAAGAAACCGGGCACCCGCAAGCTCTATGCGGATCGTCTGGTCTCCGCGGGCCTCACCACCGAGGATGCGGCGGCCGGCCTGATCAGCACCTATCGCACCGCGATGGACGGCGGCTACCACACCAACAGGACGGTGCTGTCGAACTACAAGCCGCCCTACACGCCCGACTGGGACCGCTTCAAGGGCACGAAGTGGAACGAGGGCGACAACACCCAGATTCCGCTCGAGACGCTCAAGGAGCTGGGTCGGCTCGTCTCGCGAGTTCCCGAAGGCTTCCGTCTGCATCCTCGCGTGCAGAAGATCATGGAAGACCGTCGCCAGATGGCCGAGGGGCTGATGCCGCTCGACTGGGGCATGGCCGAGACGCTTGCCTACGCGTCCCTGCTCAAGGACGGCTATCCGATCCGGATCTCCGGCCAGGATTCCGGCCGCGGCACCTTCTTCCACCGCCATGCGGTGCTGCACGACCAGAACCGGGAGCGCTGGGACTCCGGCATCCACGTGCCGCTGCAGAACCTGTTCCCCGGGCAGCCCGAATTCACGGTGATCGACTCGCTGCTGTCCGAGGAGGCGGTGCTGGGCTTCGAGTACGGCTACTCGTCGACCGAGCCCAACGAACTGGTGATCTGGGAGGCGCAGTACGGCGACTTCGTCAACGGCGCCCAGGTGGTCATCGACCAGTTCATCGCCTCGGGCGAGGTGAAGTGGGGCCGGATGTCCGGGCTGGTGATGATGCTGCCGCATGGCTACGAAGGCGCGGGTCCCGAGCATTCCTCGGGGCGTATCGAGCGCTTCCTGCAACTGTGCGCCGACTACAACATGCAGGTCTGCTACCCGGCCACGCCGGTGCAGATGTTCTACCTGCTGCGTCGGCAGATGATCCGCCCCTATCGAAAGCCGCTGATCATCTTCACCCCGAAGAGCATCCTGCGGCACAAGGAGTCGGTGTCGCCGCTCGAGGAGTTCGCGCAGGACAAGTTCCATCCGGTCAACGGCGAGTGGGACGAGGACATCGATCCCAAGTCCGTCAAGCGCGTGGTGTTCTGCAGCGGCAAGGTGTTCTTCGACCTGCGGGCCGCTCGTCGCGAGGCCGGCATCAAGGATGTCGCGCTCGTTCGAATCTCCCAGCTCTACCCGTTCCCGCACGACGAGTACAAGGAGCAGATCGACCTGTACTCCGCAGCCAAGGAGGTGGTCTGGTGCCAGGAGGAGCCGCGCAACCAGGGCGGCTGGTACTGGATCCAGCACTACCTGCGTCGTCCGATGCGCAAGGGCCAGAAGCTGTACTACGCGGGACGCGTGTCCTCCGCCACCCCTGCGGTCGGCTACAAGAAGCTCCACGCATTGCAGCAGAAGGAACTGGTCGCGGCCGCGATCACGCTGGGCGGCGGCGAGACGAAGGAGTGACCTCCGGCGTACGGTCGGAGTCGGCAGCTCCCGACTTCGACCTGCGCAGCGCTCACGCCGGCGGCGCGCTGCGCGCGGGCGCCGCGCCCGAGGCGAACACCGGCGGCACCGCCCGCCCGATCAACACACACAGGATTCAACAACCATGCTGGTCGAAGTGAAGGTCCCCGTGCTGTCGGAGTCGGTGGCCGAGGCTACGCTCCTCACCTGGCACAAGAAAGCCGGCGAATACGTGCGCCGCGACGAGAACCTGATCGACATCGAGACCGACAAGGTCGTGCTCGAACTGCCCGCGCCCGACTCCGGGGTGCTGGTGAGCGTGATCAAGGGCGATGGCGGCACCGTGGTGAGCCAGGAGGTGATCGCCACCATCGACACCGAGGCGAAGGCCACCGAGGAGCCCGCGACGACTGCGGCCGCGCCGGCCCCTGCGCCCGCTGCCGCCGCGGCGCCCGCGTCCGCAGGCGCGCCCGCGCCCGTCAGCCCAGC
>CAIKXV010000217.1 GCA_903831455.1 uncultured Pseudomonadota bacterium
CATTCACCGTCTTGATCGACATCATCGGCCCCTCGAACGTCGACATCCCGTAGAAGGACAGCGAGGTCACGAGGAACTTCAGCACGGGGTCGGTCCGCAGCTTGTGCCACGCACCCGACAGCGTCATGATGCCGTTGATCATGCCGCCCCAGGACGGGGCCAGCAGGATCAGCGAGAACACCATGCCGAGCGACTGCGCCCAGTCGGGCAGCGCGGTGTAGTGCAGGTGGTGCGGGCCCGCCCACATGTAGGTGAAGATCAGCGCCCAGAAGTGCACCACCGACAGCCGGTACGAATACACCGGGCGCTCGGCCTGCTTCGGGATGAAGTAGTACATCATCCCCAGGAAGCCCGCGGTGAGGAAGAAGCCCACCGCGTTGTGGCCGTACCACCACTGGATCATCGCGTCCTGCACGCCGGCATAGGCCGAGTACGACTTGGTGAGCGTCGCGGGCATCGCCGCGCTGTTGACGATGTGCAGGATCGCGACGGTCAGGATGAAGGCGCCGAAGAACCAGTTCGCCACGTAGATGTGGCGGATGCGCCTGCGCAGGATCGTGCCGAAGAACACCACGGCATACGACACCCAGACCACGGCGATCAGCAGGTCGATCGGCCACTCGAGCTCCGCGTACTCCTTGCCCGAGGTGTAGCCCAGGGGCAACGACACGGCCGCGAGCACGATCACCAGCTGCCAGCCCCAGAACGTGAAGGCGGCGAGCCGGTCGGAGAAGAGCCGCGCGTGGCAGGTCCGCTGCACCACGTAGTAGGACGTCGCGAACAGCGCGCAGCCGCCGAAGGCGAAGATCACGGCATTGGTGTGCAGTGGGCGCAGCCGCCCGTAGCTCAGCCACGGGACCGACGGCAGGATCTCGGGCCAGGTCAGCTGGGCGGCGATCACCACCCCGACCAGCATCCCGACCACGCCCCAGACCACGGTCATCACCGCGAACTGGCGGACGACGTCGTCGTTGTAGACCTCGCCGGTCCGTCCTGCGCCGATGGCTGCCTGCATGTCGCTCGCCCCCCCTGCGTGCGGAGTCCGGGTCGGCACGCGAGCCGCCCGTCCGGCATAGGGTTGCAGCGCAGCGAACCCGGCGAGTTGACGCAGATCAAACTGCGTGCGCGCAGCCTGGAATCACCCGTTGGGGCGGCGCGGTGGATCGCGCTCGTCGTCCTCGTCGAGCAGGATGCGGTGGGCCGGGGCCTCGAGATCGTCGAACTGGCCGCTGCGCACCGCCCACCAGAAGGCGGCGCCGATCAGCAGCGCAAGGACGATCGACAACGGGATGAGCAGGAAGAGGACGTCCACTCAGGCCCCGCGCTCATCGCGCCCAGGACGCCTGCTCGCCCCGCCGGACTGCGGGCGATGGCCGGGTCGACGGGCCATCCGCCCGCCGTGGCGCGGCGCGGCAGCCGGCAAGCCTCGCGGCCTCATGGCCCCGCCAGCGCGAGCCAGAGTCCACGTCCGCCCTCGGGCGCCGCGACCTCCTCCCCGGCCATCAGGTCGATGCAGGTGCCCAGCAGCCCGTCGCGCTCGAAACTCGCCCGGGCGGCCACGGCCTCCCCCGTGAACAGGCTGCCGCGCCGGCCATCGGCGACGAACTCGACCGCGCTGCCGGACGGCCCCCCCGGCCCGAGCAACCGAAATTGCTCGACCGCGCCGAGCCGCGCGGTCATCGCCGACCACGCCCGCAACGCCGGGCGCGGGTTGTACATCCGGTCGATGAACGCGGCACGCGGGAAATAGCCGCGATCGACATCCATCAGGGTGTCGAAGATCCACCATCCGCCTGGACAGGCATGCGCGGCGAGGTGGGCCTGCGCGGCGAGCCGGGCGGTGTCGATCGGATCGTCGCGCATGCGCGCGAGGCTGGCATCGGCCAGCTTGACGCCGGCCAGCACCCGCAGGCCACTCGCGGCGGAGAACCGGGCGAAGCAGTCGGCGAGTGGCAGCAGCGGCGTGTCGCGATCGATGCGCACGGTCACCCCCGCGATCGTGCCTTCGAGACCCGCAGTCGCCAGCATCCCGGGCAGCGCATCGAGTTCCGCGGGCAGCAGGCCGGTCCGGATGAAGTGGTTGATCTGTCCGCCGCTCACATGCTCGTCCTCGTGCATGCGCAGCTTGGCCCACACCAGCGGCACGCCGAGCGTCGACTGCCAGCCGCGCAGCGCCACCGCCTCGCCGGCCAGCGCCGCCGCACCGAGGTTGAACTCGACCGCCTCGACCAGATCGGCATGCTCCTCGAGTACCCGGCGCAGTCGATCGCGCGGCGCCCCCAGCACGGTCACGATGAACCGGTGGCCGATCGAGCGCATCAGTCGCATACGGCCCAGGGTATGCGGATCCAGCAGGTCCTGCTCCGGGACCTTCGCGATGCAGCTGCCCATCTCCCATAGCGCGAGCAGCGGGTAGTCGTTGCGCGCGCGCTTTCGACCGAACTCCTGCACGCCACCGGTCGAGGTGATCTCGGCGATCTCGGCCCACGGGTGCCGGAGTTCCGCGCCCACGCCCAGCGCGGGCGACGTCTTGACCGAGAGGGGCTCGGTGACCTGCCTCGGCACGTGCCGCTCGCCTGGAGCGAGGCTGCGCCCGTCCGTGCGCACGAGGCGCAGCGCGTGCCCTCGCTCGTGGACGTCGACGATCGCGTAGCCGAATTTGCCCGCGTCGCCCCGGCCGAACTCGCATCCCGGGTCGATCCGGTAGAACTCGCTGTAGTCGTGCCTGAGGAAGGACGTGGCGGGCAGCAGGTAGAGTTCGGTGTCCCCGTGCAGGTCGTACCAGAAGTTGTGCACGTGGCCTGCGAACAGCGCCTCGACGCGATGCTCGCGCAGCCGCTCGAGCAGCCAGCCGCGCGCCGGCTCGTCGATGTTGTCGTAGCTCGGCCGCTCGCCCGCCTCGAGCACGTACGGCGGGTAGTGGATGAACACGAAGCGCCGCGCCCCCGGATGGGCCGCGAGTTCCGACTCCAGCCACGCCCGCTGCTGCGCCTCGGCCGCAAGCCCGGAGTTCATCAGCGGCGCATTCAGGACGATGGCACGCATCGGGTGGCCCGCAACGCCGGCATCGAAGGCATACCAGTCGGCGCCGAAGGTCTCGCGGTAGCGCGCGACGAACGGATCGCAGACGATCTCCGCCGGCATCCAGTCCACCGCCTTGTCGCCGATGTCGTGGTTGCCCGGCACCAGGTGCAGCGGCACCGCGAGCCCCGCGCTCAGGTCGCGAAACCGGCTCGCCGCCTCGGCGTAGGCCGGCACGCCCGGCATCGGATGCACGATGTCGCCCAGGTGCACCACGAACGCAGGTGCGGGATCGAGCGCGGCGAACTCCGCGAAGACGTGCCGGGCGCGTCCGTTGGCCAGCGCGTTGGTCGCGAACGGCGACATCGAACCGTCCTCGCGCTCGTTCACGTGCGTGTCGGCCACCACCGCGAACGAGAACAGGCGCCGCCCTGCGGGCCGGCGGTCGGCGACGACTGCGGCCGGGCGGCTCACGACGAACGCGCGGGCCGCTCGCGCGAGCAGATGTCCAGCGCGATCAGCGCGTAGATCTGCGCGGCGTGCACGAGCGTGTCGATCGCGATCTCCTCGGCGCGCGGCCCGATGCGGCGGCCCCGCGGCCCGATCTTGATCGCCGGGATGCCCAGTTCGTTGTAGATGTTGGTGTCGGTCCAGATGCTCGCGCGGTCCGCGGCCTCGTGGCGCATCGGGATGCCGAACAGGTGGCGATGGACTCCGTGGGCGGCCTCCACCAGCGGCTCCACGCCGCGCCCCTCGTGTCCCAGCAGGGACTTGTAGAGATCGAGTTCGAACTCCACGTCCAGGCCCCTCAGCACGTCCTCGAGTTCGCACTGGATGTCGCGCGGCCTGACCTGCGGCGGCATGCGGATGTCCACGTAGATCGAGCACACGCCGGGGAAATAGTTCGGCCGGTAGGGCGCCCCGCCCTCGATGGCTCCGATGTTGACCTTCGGAAAGAGCGGCCCGGTCGGGGAGTGGTAGACGCGGCTCTTCTCGAAGGTCGCCCCCCACTGCTCGATCGCGGCGATCACGCGGGTCATCTTGACGATCGCGTTGAGCTCGCCCATCGGCATCGTGTCCCGATCCGACCCCCAGGCCGCCTCGGCCTTGCCGAAGACGGAGATGCGCGCCTGCACGACGCCGGTCTGGGTCCAGACGATGTTGAGGTCGGAGCAGTCGGCGACGACCGCATAGTCCGTGTGCATGCCGTGCGCCAGCAGGTGGCGCGTACCGGTGCCTTCGCCGCGATACTCGCGGCTCTGCCAGGGGCCGATCGGCGAGCGTGAGATCTCGCCCACGACCGCCGCGCACACGACATCGCCCCTGAGCGCCACGCCGCTCGCGCGCAACGCCTTCGCCGCGACCATGAACGAGGCCACGCCCCCTTTCATGTTCGAGACCCCGAGCCCGCGCACCACGTCGCCCGCGATCGAGCCGCGGAGCATCTCCTGGGGCTCGACGGTGCGCACCATCCGGAGATCCTCGTCGGTTCCGGTGAAGCTCGTGTCGGTGTGCCCGTTGAATCCCAGGCTCAACCCGCCACCGGTTCCCTTCAGGATGCCGACCGCGTTGGGCCGACCGGGTTCGACTTCCTGCCGGACCGCCTTGAGCCCCTGCGCCGAGAACCAGTCGAGGATGTATTCGGCGACCGCGCGCTCCTGCCCGGTCGGGCTCGGGATATCGGTGATCGCACAGGCCAGTTGCGCGAGTTCATCGCGGTCGATGCAGGCAAGAACCTGCCGAGCCGCGTCCTGATCGAATGACATTGCACTTCCCCTTGTGTTGTACACGGTTGCCGTTCGGCCCCCTCCCCGCACCCGCCAGGGTCCCGCGTCCTCGTCCCGCGTCCGGCGCCTCCTGCCTCGCAGGCGCCTGCCCGCGCGAGGGCGCGGTCGTGCGACGCCCGCGCAGCCCTACGGGTCGATCCGGATATTGGCGGACTTGACCACCTCGCCCCACAGCCTGATCTCGCGGGCGAGGGTCTCCCGGAACATCGCACCGTTACCGCCGACGACCTCCCAGCCCAGGTTCTCGAGGTTGGTTCGCCCCTGGCCGGTGGTCACCACCTGCGCGAGGACCGATTCGAGGCGCGCGCGAACCTCCTTCGGCAGTCCGCGCGGCGCAGCGAACGCCTGCCAGGAGTAGATCTCCATGTCGCGGTAGCCCAACTCGGTGAACGTGGGCAGGTCGGGAAACTGGGCGATGCGCTTCGCGCTGGTCACCCCCATCGCGCGCAGGCGTCCGCCCCGGATATGGTTGGCCGCGCTGCCCAGGCTGGTGAAGGTGAAGTCGACCTCGCCGCCGATCATCGCGGCCATCGTGGCCCCGGCGCCCTTGAACGGGACGATGATGCCGCGGGTGCGCGAGCGGATCATGAAGAGTTCGGCCGTGAGATGGCCGGAGGAGCCCATGCCCGCGACACCGAAGGTGTGCTTGCCCGGGTTGGCCGTCATCATCGCCACCGCCTCCTTCGCGCTCGTGGCGGCGACCTTCGTGCTGGAGACGAGCACGTTGGGGGTGCGCGCACTCATCGCGAGATGGTCGAAATCGCGCAGCGAGTCGTACTGCAGGTCCTTGTAGGTCACCATGTTGATGGCGAAGGTACCCACCGAGCCGATCAGGATCGTGTAGCCGTCCGGCGTGGCTTTCGCGGCGAGCGTGGCCCCGATCGTGCTGTTGGCCCCTGCACGGATGTCGACCAGCACCGGCTGGCCCAGCACCTCCTGCATGCGGGCAGCCACCTCGCGCCCGACGACATCGGAGGGCCCGCCCGCGGCGAAGGGCTGGATCATCCGTATCGGGCGACTGGGCCACGCCTGGGCCGATGCGACGGGCGGAAGGCCGAGGCCGAAGCCGAGGGTGGCGACGAGCAGGACACGACTGAGGGATCGGTTCATGGCAGTGGGCTGAAGAGAGGGTGGGTGATCAGGGCGGGGGCGGGGTCAGGGGCGTGCGGTCGACGCGGACGGGGATACGAAGCGGGCGGGTGGCGTGGCCCGCCTCCCCGCACATCCTGCCCCAATCCGCCCGAGGGCGGCGCCGCGTGCGGCAGGCGACGCCGCGCCCCGGCTCGCCGGTGGGTCAAGGCCACGGCCGGTCGCGGACTCATGCGGCCTGCCGCGTCGGACTCGGCAGGCTCCGCGGCGGCGAGGCGCCCGGCTGCAGTTCTCCCAGGATCAGCGCGGCGGCCCGTTCGGCGATCATCAGCACGCAGGCGTTGATGTGCGCGGACACC
>CAIKXV010000218.1 GCA_903831455.1 uncultured Pseudomonadota bacterium
CGCACCGCGTCGTCGACATGGAGCAGTTCGTGGACGATGCGTCGGCCGCGATAGCCGGTCCAGCCGCAGCGCTCGCAACCGACCGCACGGCGCGGGCGCCATCCCGCGGGCGCCTCGCCCGGGGCATCGCCGGTATCGAGCAACGGGCGATCGCGCATCGCCTCGTCGTCCGCGAGGCTGCAGTCGCCGCACAGCACCTTCACGAGCCGCTGGGCGAGGATGCCGCGCAGCGAGGCGGCGAGGTTCTCGGAGGACACGCCGATGTGGCGCAGGCGCGTGATCGCCAGCGCGGCGCTGGTCACGTGCAGCGTGCTGAACACGAGGTGGCCGGTGAAGGCGGCCGAAATGACCCGGTTGGCCACCTCGCAGTCCTCGCGGATCTCGCCCATCAGCAGCACGTGCGGCGCCATCCGCAGTGCCGAGTTGAGCAGCAGGCGCATGCCCTCGGCCTCCGGGAGGTCGGTCGCGACCTCCATCTGGTGCCACAGCGGGTGGCGATACTCGATCGGCTTCTCGATGGTGCGGATCGAGCGTTCGAGCGGATCGATCCGCCGCAGCATCGCGTACAGCGTGGTGGTCTTGCCCGAGCCGGTGGGGCCGCACACGAGCACCAGGCCGGTGCTTGCGCGGGTGTAGTCGATGAGCGTTTCGCCGGCATGCGCATCGAACCCGAGCGATTCGAAGTCGGCCTGCTCGGCCTCGCGGTCGAGGATACGGATCACCGCCTCGCGGTCGTCGACTCCGCGCCCCTGATGGAGCTGGAGGCGGAACGCGTAGCGACGATCCTGTCCGGAAAACTCGGCCAGGGACAGCGCGGCACCCTCGAACCCGGCCTCCTGGGGCGCGCGGGCCAGTGCATCGGCGCTGGAGGTCTCCGAGACCAGCTTGTTCAGCAACCGGTCGTGCAGCGGGCCCGGAATCGCGGCGAGGAACCGCCCCGCGCCGTTCACGTGAAGCTTCACGGTCCCGGTGCCGCCCAGCGTCTTGTGCAGGAATACGTCGCTGGCCCCCGCCTGGCAGGCGTGGCGCAGCAGGCTCGACAGCACCTGTTCGACCTCGCGAGCCTCCGTGTCGGGTGCCGCGGCCGCCGTGCTCTGCCAGACCTGCAGCGCCGCGCGCAGGGCGCGCCCGCTGTGCGCGAAACAGCGGCGACGTAGTCGTTCGAGCGTTCGCGCCGACGCGATCACGATCTCGACCGGCTCGGCGTGGTAGCGGGTCTGGGCCTCGAGGATCGCCTCGGCCTGGCACACCGCGATCCGCAGTCGCCCCTCCCGGCGTCCGACCGGCACGCAGGGCTGCCCTTCATGGAGCGCGAGCCCGGACACGCCGCCGGGGTCGATCGCGTCGACCTCGTGCGGGGCCAGGTAGCGGCGACCCGTGTCCTCCGCGATGGCCCGCGCGAGCGTCTCGGCGCCCACCAGGCCGAGTTCGATGACGGCGTGGGCAAGCGACAGGCCGCTCGCCCCGGCGACCAGCCGCGCGGCCCGAAGATGCTGCTCGCGGACGCCGAGCCGGCGAAGCCGCGCCTCGATGCCGCGGGCACCGCCGTCCGAAGTCGCGGGCAGCAGGGCCCCCGGCATGTCCGCCGGTGTCGCCGAAGCGGGATCGTGGCGGCCGGTGAGCGCGCGGGGAACCGCGACGGGCGCGGTGTTCATGTCCCGATCACCCAGAAGTGCAGCTCGAACCGCTGGCCGGAAGCGCTGAAAGCCTTCAGCGCGACCGGCTGCTCGCGTACCCGTTCGAACCACGCCTGCAGCCCGTCGAGGTGGCCGTAGCGGCCGCGCACGGATACCGCGACCGCGCGCAACCGTCCACCGGCCAGCGGCAGGGGGCGGGCGAACGAGGCGATGGCCGTCGGCGTCGCGGTCGCGGCCGCGAGGCCGACGGCGCTCATCGCGTCGATCGTGACCGACGCCGGCGTGCTGCCCGCGCGCAGGTCGACCACGAGGCCGGCTAGCCGACGCTCCAGGGACTTCGAGGGGGCCGGGTCGCCGGGGTTCACGGACGCCGGCGTCGGCAGGGAGCGCAACTGTTGCAGCGCGAGTTGCGCGGACTGCGCCTGCGCACGCGCCTCGTCGCGGTCGGCCCGGGCCGCCGCGAGCGCCGGCAGTCGTGCGCGGTGTATCGCATGGCTAGCCAGGCAGAAGACCAGGCAGGCGGGAATCAGGACGCGGGCAGACAACCACCATGGCCATTTCATCGAGACCTCCTCGGAAGCGGGGTTCGGGCGGACGACACCCCGGAGGGGCGGCGATCGCGAGCAGAGGGTCGAGCCGATGCGGGGGCACCACGACCGGTGCCATCGCGCGACCCGCGGTCGCCGTGCCCGGGCGCACCAGCGGCAACGTCACGCTGTATTCGCTTCGCCGGAGATCGGCATCGACGGTGACATGGGTGCCCTCGCGCCACAGCGACCGGGCGCGCTCGATCTCGGACCGGGGATCGAGGCCGACCCCGTGCAGGAACCCGTGCGGCGCGGCCATCAGGAGCTCGCCGAGTTCCGACTGCAGCGCCGCGGTCCGTTCGCGCCATTGGGCCGCCTCCCGGGCGGCGGCCCCCGCCTGGTAGCCGGTGGCCGTTGCGCGCACTCCGCCTGCCGCCGCCAGGGCAAGGGCCAGCATCACCGCGGCCTGGCGTATCCGGCGCAGCCGCACGCCCGACCACTCGGGTTCGAGGGGCCAGCCTTCGAGTCCGGCACACGCCGCGAGCACGCTCGCGGGGCCGAACACGACCCACGGCGTGCCCTCGGGGACACGATGCTCGTACAGGACCAGCCGCGCGATGTCCTCGATGGGTTCGACCGTGAGGCTGCAGGTGGTGGCCGGAGGCAGACCTTCTCCCCGGTAGACGACGGCGATCACGAGTCGCTCGCGGCCTGGGTCGGCACTGCCCCCGGCCGCACCGAGGTCGAGCAGCACGGCCCGCGGACCTTCCGCAGGCCGCGTGGCCGCGGACCGCGCGCACAAGCGGTCGGCCAGCATCAACCCCGGGCACATCGCGGCGGTCGCCTGACGGAGCATCGGATCCGCGAGCAGCGCATCGATCACCCTCACCGGGACCGCGTAGATGGCGCCACCCCGCGGCGTGCGGTTGACCACCCTCACGCGCTCGTGGGCGTGCCCCGAGCGCAGCACGAACGACTTCGCCGCCTCGATGCCGCGCGCACTGCCGTGCACGCGGATGACCTCCGGATGAAACAGCACCCGCATGCCCCGGGTGCCGGGCTGCAGGCGGCTGACGCCGGAGCGGTCCAGAAGCCAGTCGGCCTGGTCGCGACTCGCAAGCCAGGTCGACAGCACCACGGCGCGGGGGCTGCCCACCGCCTCCGGAACCGGACCCGGCGCGGAGGTGGCCAGGCTCACAGGGCCTCCGAGAACAGGATGTCGGGGCTACCCGCGGGAATCACGGTCGCGCGCAGCAGGACGACGACCTCGCGCGTGCTGGTCCGCCGGGTGCTTCGCGACAGGAGACCACCGGCAACGGGAACATCGACCAGGCCCGGCAGGCCGCCGCGGGTGTCGTCGCCCACCGCGCTGCGGATGCCGCCGAGGATCAGGGTGCTACCCGACCGCGCCACCACCTGCATCAGCGACTGATGCGTACGCTGGACCGGTGCGGTGACTCGGGAGCCGGCGCCCAGCTCGAAGGTCTGGAACTCCTGTACCCGGCTGAGCACCGGCACGATCGTGAGCTGGACCTCGGTGTCGGAGAGGATGTCCGGCTGCAACGAAAGGGTGACGCCATCGACCGCGAACGCCGCCGATGCGCTGGTGGTCGTCGTACCGCCGGCGGCCCCGGGAACGATCGTGGCGGCCACGCCCGGGATGTAGGGCAACTGCTGCCCGTCGAAGATCACCGACGGGGTATTGTTCATGGCCAGCACCCGCGGCTGGGAAATCACGCGCACGGTGGTGTACTGCTGCAGCGCCCTGAGCACGACGGCGATCGATCCCTGCACCACGCTCGCGGCCAGGCCGGCGGCACCGGGCACGCCGGCGCCAGCCGCACCGAGCAGCGAGACGCTGCCGCGCGTCCCGCCGGCGAGCACGCGGGTCCAGTCGATGCCGTAGCGAAACTCGTCGGTCAGGGTGACCTCGACGATCGACGCCTCGACCTCGACCCGGCGCATGGACATCGCGACGTAGCGGTTGAGGAACTGGCCCACGCGCGCGAGTGCGAGCGCCTGACCGCGCACGGTGACCAGGCCGAGATCGGGCGTGACCTGCACGTCGGCGCCCGGCCCGGCCAGTTCCCGCACGAACTGCGCGAGTCCGGCCGCGTCGGTCTGGAAACGGCCGGTGACCGTGAACTGGGCCTGCAGTCCGGGTGCCGGACCGCCGCCCGGTCCGGTCGGCGGTCCGGCAGGCGGGATCGAAGCCCCGCCCCCGCCGGCCCCGATCGCCTGTACCGTCGGCGAGCCGCCCACCGCGTACTGCGCGGAGAGCCGCTGCATCGCGTGCAGGGGTAGCCGGAAGACATGCGTGGCGTACTCGCTGACCGTGGCGGTGCGTGCGACGCGATCGATGATCAGGGCGAAGCCCGCCGCCTGGGCGACCCTGCGCATCGCGGCCTCGGGCGTGAGGTCGCGCAGTTCGACGGTGATCGGTCGGGTCCGACCGAGCCCCTCGACGAAGACCACGCTGTAGCCGTGCTCGCGGGCGAGCGCGCCGAGCAAAGCCTCGAAGGGGACGGACGCCGCGGACACGGCCACCTCGCCCGCTTCGATGGAAGGCTCGACGATGCTCACCCGGATCGGCGGTTCGACCGTCGCCGTACCCGGGCGGGCTCGGGCATCGCGCCACTCGTCCCCGGGGCGTATGGGGGAGGTCTCCACGGCGCCGCGCGGTCCGCCCGAGCCACCCGCGCAGCCACCCAGCCAGGCCATGGCGGCGACCGCCAGCCACCACGCCTGCGTGCGCGCCTTCGGCGGACGCGATGCGTACCCCCTTCGATCCGTGGTCGGCATGTGGATCACCATGTCCCCCGGTCGGGCACGACCCGCAAGCGCCTGTCGATCCACTCGCCGCGCAGCCCGAGTCGCGCCAGCGCCTCGCCGACCGTCGAGCGAATGTCCCGCGCCTGCACGCGCGCGTCCTCCTCGACCCTGAGCGCCGGCACGCCGACGAATTCGACGACCATGCCCTGCGCCGCCAGCCAGCTTCTGAGCGTGGCCTGCACGCTCGCCCGCGCCACGAACACCAGCGGGGGGGCGACAGGCTCGGGGCCGGCCGGCGGGCTGCCCTTGGTATCGGGCGCAGCCCCCGGCCCCGCGGCGACGCCACGCAGCGGCGGGGCTTCCGGCCCCGCGAGCGTGCGAGCGGGCGGATCGTCGATGAGCCGCGCGCCGCCAGTGCCTTGCCTCGTCGGCGCGAGCGGATGGCCTGGGGCTGGAATGCCCGCAGGCGCCCCCGCGTCGGCGGGCATGCCCACGGCCGACGGAGGCGCCGGTTCACCCGCCATCTCGGGGTTGTCCGCACTCGCAACCGCAGTGGATGGCGCGCGCGGCTGGCCTGCGTGACCCGCGCCCCGCGCGGGTGGCTGCATCCCGGCGCTCGGCTCCGGCATGCCGGGGGACTCGGCGCCGCCCGGGCCGGAAGGACCTTCGACGACGCGGCGGCGATGGGTGATCTCGACCCGGCGACTCGGGTCGCTGCTGTCGACCAGCACGAACCGGTCGGCGAGCCGGGGCAGGACGAGGTAGGGCCCGCGAGTGCGGGACAGGCCGCCCGGGCTGGCGAGTGCCAGGCGCGCGCCGGGTGCCGGCTGGACGTGTACCGCCTCGCCGTCATCGAAGACCTGCAGCACCAGCGACGTGCTGCCCTCGACGCGGTAGTCGAGGTCGAAGGGCTGGCTGCGGGGACCGGGACCCGGCGGACTTCCGAGCGTCGCGGACGCCGCGCCAGCGCTTGCCCCGGCCAGCGCGACCAGCAGGCAGACCCCGGCCACTCGATGCCGCGCGCATCGCGCCGCGGCCGCGTCGCCCCCCTGCAGGCGCTCAGCGTCGCGCCGCGGCATGGGCATCCTCCGGGGCGCGGACGCCGGCCGCGCCCGCACGGGGATCGGCAGGCACCGTCAGGTCCTCCTGCACGATCACGTTGAACCGATGCCCCTGCCGGACGATGACGACCGGCGGTGCCTGGCGCTGCTGCTCGAGGATGGCGCGGGTCGTCTCCACCAGCACGGTCCCTGCCGCCGCGCCCAGTCCGGACACCGCGCCCGCTCCCACGGGAACGACGAGCACGGTCGCAGGCTGGCGCTCGCGCGGCGCGAGCAGCGAGGCCAGTCCGGCCACCATGAAGCCGGCGCCGAAACGTTCGGCGAAGCGCGTGTCGACCTGATCGGCGAGGCCGCTGCGACCCAGCGCATCGACGGCGGAGAGGCGACCGATGTCGAGTACGCGCCCATCGGGCCACAGCAGCCGGGTGAACACCGCCAGCAGGCGCTCGCGGCCCGGGCGCAGGTCGCTGCCGTACTCGCCGATGAGTCGGGCCCCCTGCGGAACCAGCATCCGGTCGCCACTGACCGTATCCCACACCGTCTGGGTGACTTGCGCAACCAGGGTTCCGGGCAGATCGCTGCGGACTTCGGTCATCAGGACGGCGGGCAGCAAGGTTCCGCGCGCGAGCCGCGTCCCCGTCCCCGCCGCGAGCGCCGCGGAGTCCGGCCCGCTGACCGCGGGCATCGCCGCAGCGGCCGGCGCAGCGAGGGGGAGTGCAGCCATTTCGGGCAGCGGAGGTCCCCACTCGAGGCGGTTGGGCCCGCCACGACCAGTGCCCACGGCGGCCAGCAGCGGGCTTCCCAGCACGTCGGCGCGACGCCGTTCCGCCTCGTCGGCCAGCCGGGCCTGCCTCAGCGCATCGGACTCGGCCGCGCGCATGCCCGCGCCGGTCGCCGAGGCGGGCTCCGACTCGACGGGCAGCGGCGCGAACTCGCCACGGCGGCCCGTGACCTGCACCGGGGACGGGAGCGATGCCGCCCTGGACAGCGCCGACTCGGGTCGGTCGACCGACTGGTCGCGGATCGCCGCCTCGAGTTCGGCCGTCGACGCCGGGCTCGGCTCGACCGCGGAGGTCGGCGCGCCGGTCGTGGGGTTGGACCGGGCCGAAGGCCACAGCAGCGCGGAACCCGCCGCCAGCGTGACCATCAACGCGATCGCAGCCAGGGCAAACCAGTGCAGGTCGCGCCGCAGCGGCGGGGCCGAGGCATCGGACAGCGTACCGCTGCGCGCGAGCGCATCGAGGTCAACGGGGTCGATCAACCCTTCCAGACCGGTGCGGGGAGCAGGCCCGCCCCTGGGCGAGGCGCTCATCGGGGCGCCTCCGGATCGACGAGGGGCCCGGACCACTCGGCTGGCGAGGGCTTCGCAGCCGCGGCCTCGCGCAGCACGTGGACCTGCTCGCGACCCAGCCGCAGCACGAAACTCGGCGCGATCCGCTGGGCAACCAGCCATCGACCCCGGGCAAGGTAGTTGACGAGTTCCGCCCCGTCAGCTTCGCCGGACGGGGCAGTCACGAACAGGGCGGGCATCTCGGTCAGGCCGGCAGGCAACCGGAACCACGTGAAGCGCCCGTCGTCGAGGACGGCGACGGGGCGGAAGGTCGCCTGGCCATCGACGCGGTAGCCGAACTCGACGCGGGAGAGATCGAGCGTCGGCAGACCGGCCTCGCTGGCGGGAGCGGCCACCGGGGTACGCGGACCCGCTGGCGGGACGGAACTGCCCCCCGCCACCAGCGCGGGATGCGTCCAGCTCACGCGCTGGTACCACGCACCCTCCTCCGGGCCGCTGCGCAGGGCCAGCTGATACACCCGCCGACTGGTGACCAGGGTCGCGCTCGTGTAGAGGCCGGCGCGAATCGGCTTGACGAACAGGTGCGGACCCCGCTCCTGCACGATCCACTGCACGGTGTCGCCGAGCGCGAACGCGCTGATCGTCTCGTCGGGTTCGAGGGCGATGTGCGTGACCGCCCCGGGCCTCGTGAGCACGACGTAGGACTCGTCGGGGTGGTAGCGGAACACCACCAGCCGTGTGTCCAGCGGCATCGGCACCGGCACCTGCTGGGCGCGCACATCGAACGGGGGCAGCACCAGCAGCAGGGCGAGGGCGAACGCGCGCCAGTGCCCGCTCCCGAGGTCGATCCGGCCTTCGCGCAGGCTCACGAGAGTTCCTCGACCACGTTGAAGCGTGTGACGTACAGGCCGATGGGGTTGCGCATGATCTCGGCCTCGGTGCGCGGCGGCACCAGCGTGTAGTGGAGCGTGACCTGCACCACGGCCGAGCGTGGCTCGCCCGCCCCGGCCCGCGTTTCGGTCCGTGCGCGCACCTGCATCACCGACTCGTCGAGGGCGACCACGGTGACGATCGCCACCGATCGGCTGAGGCCGGGGTCCCGGCGCAGGCGCTCGAGCGGGCGCTCGGCGCGCAGCCAGTCGAGCAGCTGGCGGGTGGCCAGCCCGGACGTCATGCGCCACGCCTCGGACAGCTGGCGCTCGGTGAGATAGGGGTCGAGCGTCAGCACCTGCTGCACCCAGCGGGAGACGAAGTAGGTGCGCTCGGCGCGGCCGGGAACGTAGCGCTGGGCGGCGGCGCGGTCGAGTGCGACCTGCCCGTTGTCGGCCACCCTGACCACGAAGGGTTCGACCGTCTTCAGCGGGAGCAGCGCGGCAATCGCCAGGCAGGCGGCGAGAAGCGCCACGGTGGTCAGCACCCATCCGAGGAACATGCGGTTGCGTTCGACGACCGCGCAGCCGTAGCGTTCGAACCACTCGATGCGCGCGCGCTCGAACGCGGTGAGCGGCGCGTTGTCCGGCGCGTCGGGCCGGACCCGCGCGAGCAGGAGGTCGAGCAGGTTGCGGAAGGGCATGGGCTTGCGCGCGAGACGAGCGGTTGGCGAGGACGCCCATGTTCGCCATCGCCCGCGTTTGCCGCGAACGACGCAGGCGGCGCTTGCGCGGCAATACCCGCGATTGAGGCAGAATGCGCGCGCACCCCACGCCCCGCCGACCGCCTCGGGAGAGCACCGCGATGCGACCGCAGACGATTTCGACCGAATACCTGGCGATGCAGCGCGAGCTGCACCAGAACCCCAACTACGGCGTCGCCTCGCTGTCCTTCGCGCCGATCGTCGCCGACGTGATGCGCCAACTCGGCCTGCGCTCGGTCTCCGACTACGGGGCCGGCAAGAAGAACCTGCTGCGCGGACTCGCCCAGGCCGGCATCCAGCCCGCGGCCTACCACCCCTACGACCCGGCGTTCCCCGAGTACGGCGAGCCCCGTCCCGCGGATCTCGTCTGCTGCATCGACGTGCTCGAGCACATCGAGCCGGAACTGCTCGACAACGTGCTCGACGAACTGGCGTCGATCACCACCGGAACCGGCTTCTTCAGCATCCACATGGGGCCGGCTGCCAAGGTGCTGGCCGACGGCCGCAACGCCCACCTGATCCAGAAGCCGAGTTCATGGTGGCTGCCGCGGATCGCACGGCGCTTCGAGGTCAAGCACCTGCAAAGCCACCAGATGATGGGCCGCGGCATCTGGCTGCTGGTCGAGCCCAGGGCCACCACCGGCGACTGAATGCGCGCGGGCGATCAGCGCGCCTGTCGTCGCGCCCGGTACCACTGCGCGTAGTCGGCGAGCAGCGCGGGCATCGGGAAGCGTGGTTCATAGCCCAGCACCCGGCGCGCGCGCCCGATATCGGCCGGCTTCCAGTCTCCGCCGAGCCAGGTCGAGCCCTCGGGTCGGGCCTCGATGCGCATGCGTGCCCCCGGGAAGGCACTGCGCATCTCGGCCGCCAGCTCCTCGGGCGTGAAGAGCCGGCCCATCGTCACGTTGAACACCGAACTGCCCAGGTCGGCGGCATCCACGGCCAGCACCGTCGCCGCGGCGGCGTCCTTGGAATAGACCCACTCCATGGCCGTGCCGGGCACGATGACCTCCCGGCCATCGACGGCCGCCTCGACCATCGCCCGGAAAATGCCGCTCGGCCCGCCGCCGCCGGGCCCGCTCCACGGACCGGCCACCGGGCAGTAGCGAAGCGCGGCGAAGCCGATGCCGAAGCTTCTGGCGTAGTTGAGGCCGATACCCTCCACCGCCTGCTTGGTGGCCGCGTAGAACGTGTTCGGGCGCGGCAGGGCCTCCTCGCGGGACAGGTCGCCGCCGTCGCCGCCTCCCTCCAGGTAGCGGTTCAGCACGCTGGAGCTCGACGCCACCACGCGGGGGACGCGATGGATGCGGGCGGCCTCCATCACGTTGGCGAGTCCCATGATGTTGAGCTCGATCGCGCGGTACGGATCGCGCTGCGCGCCCAGGGTCAGCAGCGGGTTCGCGGCGGTATGCACGATGGCCCTGACGGACCTGCCGGCAAGCGCCGCGGAGAGTGCGAACGGCTGCAGCACGTCCCCCTCGAAAAGGTCGAACGCCTGCAGGTCGACGATGCCGGCCAGCGCTTCGCGCTGGGGCCTCGGCTCGAGGACCACGGGGCGTTCGCCGCGGTCGACCAGTTGCCGCACCACCTGCGCGCCCACCAGGCCCGCACCGACGACCAGTACCGTCATGCTCTCCCCACGCCTTCGAAGGACAGGATCGCGACCCGGATCCGAGGCGGGCGGATCCGCCCGCCGTCAGTATACTGACCGCATCGCGCCCCCACGCAGGGCGTCCCCGGCCGCACACGGCCGCGCGAAGGAGGAGACGGCATGTACACGCTCGATCGCCGGCCGCAGGCGGGCACCGACCCCGCGCGCGCGAGATCGATCGCCGCAGGACTGGGCATCGTCGGTGTCCTCGCATGCGCGGCCGGGCTTTCCCCCGCCTGCGCGCAGGAGTTCCCCACGCGGCCCGTGCGCTACCTGGTGCCCTACGGCCCGGGCAGCATCGGCGACATCACCGCGCGCACCGTGGGACAGCGGCTGGCCGATACGCTCGGCCAGCCGGTGCTCGTGGACAACCGGCCCAGCGCGGGCCTGATCGTCGCCTCCGTGGCCGCAGCGCGCGCCGAACCCGACGGCCACACGCTGCTGCATACCGGCAACGGCGCCGCCCTGACCGTCTCGATGTTCGAGGCCCTGCCCTACGACATCGTGGCCGACTTCGCCCATGTCTCCACGCTGGGCTTCTTCGACATGGCCGTGCTCGCGGCGACCGATGGCAAGGCCGCGACGCTGTCCGAGGCGATCGCTCAGGCGCGCGCGCACCCGGGCCGGCTCGACATCGGGACGCTCAACATCGGGAGCACGCAGTTTCTCGCGGTCGAACTGTTCAAGACCATGGCCGGCCTCAAGGCCCAGACCGTGCCCTACAAGACCTCCCCGGCCGCGCTCGCGGGACTGCGCGGCGGCGAAGTGCAGCTGATGTTCGAGAGCGTGGGCGCGGTGATCGGGCAGGTTCGAGCGGGCGCGGTACGGGCACTGGCCGTGACCTCCAGCCGTCGCTCACCCCTGCTGCCCGGCGTCCCCACCGTGGCGGAGTCCGGCGTGCCGGGCTATCACGCGGCGTCGTGGGCATCGATCGTGGCACCCGCTCGCACGCCGCGTGCCGTGGTCGAGCGGCTCAATCGCGAGGTCGTCGCCGCACTCGCCTCCCCGGAGGTCAGCCGGCGGCTGCTCGACCTGGGTGTCGAGACCCGGGGCAGCACGCCCGCCCAGGCTCGGGACCTCATGGTCTCCGAGATCGACAAGTGGCGCGAAGTGATCGTTCGCGCTGGCATCCCGAAACAGACCGCGCGCTGAAATCCCCGGGTACCGGGTACCCGGGGTGGTGCCGGGCCTCAGCGCGTCGCGCCCGAGAGCTTGACCGTCGTGCTGATGCGCTTGTTCTCCTCGGCGCGCCACTGGTCGAGCGCCTTGCGATCGCCGGCCATCACGTCGATGCCCATGTTGCGCAGCCGCTCGCCCATCGCCGGCTCGCGCAGCACGCGCACGAGGTCCGTGCTGGCCTTCTCGAGGATCGGGTTGGGCGTTCCGGTCGGCGCGACGATGCTGTACCACGCGTACATCGCATAGCCGGGAACCACCTCGGAGATCGCCGGCACGTCGGGGATCTGCGGGAACCGGCGCGGGATGGTGCCCCCGAGCGCGACCAGGCGGCCCGACTGGATGTGCGGCAGCGCGACCGGCAGCACCGCGAAGGTGAACTGCACCTCGTTCGACAGCGTGTCGGTGATCGCCTGCGGCACGCCCTTGTAGGGGACGTGCAGCATGCTGGTGCTGGTGAGGTGGTTGAAGAGCACGCCGGAGAGATGCTCGGAGGCGCCCGTGCCGGCCGAGCCGTAGCGGATCGTGCCCGGCGACTTGCGGGCGAGCTCGATCAGCTCGCGCAGGTTGCGCGCCGGCTGGGTGGTGTTGGCGAGCATGATGAACGGCGTGGCGCCGATCAGGGCCACCGACTGGAAGTCGCGCGCGAGGTCGAACTTCAGCCCGGTCAGCACCTGGCTCGCCACGAACAGTTGCGAGGTGAGCATCATCCAGGTGTAGCCATCGGGGTTGGTCTGCAGCGCGAGATCGGCGCTGATCGCACCGGCCGCGCCCGGGCGCGCATCGACGACGATACGCTGGCCCCAGACCTCGGCCATGCGCTCGGACAGGGTGCGCGAGATCACGTCCGGACCCGATCCCGGCGCACTGCCGATGATCAGCCGGATGGGCTTGACCGGGAACTGGGTCTGCGCGATGGCCGGGGTGCCGGCGACCGCCAGCGCGAGGAGCGCGCCGGACAGGCAAGCTGCGGTCTTCTTCATGGGTGTCCTCCTGGTGTTGTCGGTTGTCGGTTGTCGGTTGTGGCCCGCGACGGGGCGGCACCGTCGCCGCTCAGCGGGTCGCGTCGCGGTACCAGTCGTGGATGGTCTCGCCCTGCCAGAACACCACGCCCGGGTGCTTGCGCATGTAGGCGAGCATCGCGTCGAAGTAGCGGATCCGGTGGGCCGCGCCGCTGATGTAGGGATGCACGCCGAAAGAGAGGATGCGCACGCCGTGCTTCGACTCGCGATGGAGGGTATCGAAGGCGTCGCGCGCACGCTTGAGCATGCCGTCGGACTCGTGCAGGCTGCTCACCATGATCTGGATGTCGTTGAGCTCGACCGAATACGGGATCGAGAGGATGGGGCCGTGCTTCGTCTGCACGTCGAAGGGCTGCTCGTCCATCACCCAGTCGCCGAACCACTTGAAGCCCGCTTCGGCCACGTAGTCGAGGGTCGCGGGCGTCTGCCCGCGCCCCGGCCCCAGCCAGCCGGTCGGGGTACGCCCGGTGAACCGGCGCAGCACGTCGACCGACTGCCGGATCATGGCACGCTGGTCCTCGACCTGGTGGATGGGCATCTGCACGTAGGTGTGCGCCATGAACTCCCAGCCCGCCTCGAGCGCCGCCTGCGCGACCCGGGGCCGCGTCTCGCAGACCCGCGCGTTGATCGACATCGTCGGGCGGATGCGGTGGCGACGGAACGCATCGATGATGCGCCAGATGCCTACCCGCATCCCGTACTCGTGCCAGCCCCAGTTCTGCACGTCGGGGACGATCGACTGCCCGCCGGGCGGACTGGAGTACTGGCGCGGCATCGGGCGCGTGATCTCCCACTCTTCGATGTTGACCACCGGCCAGACGATCAGTCGCACGCCCCGCGGCACCTTGAGCGGCGGGCGATCGACGATCGCCGAGTAGTCGAACCGCTGGTCGGCGCGCAGCGCCTCCTGGTTGTCCCTCGCCTGGCGGGCAGCCGCGCGCGAAACCGGTTTCGCGGGAAGGCTGGCAGGGGCGGAACGGCGCGGGGTACGGGTAGCCATGATTCAATCCTGTACGTGGGGGACGCCGGCGCGCGCGCCGACGCGCCGGACCTTCAGGCGGTCACCGGGCAGGGGACGCCACGAGGCGGCTCGCGACGGCCGGGCGGGCGCAACGGAGGGATTCCCTTGCGCCGCGCGCGGGGCGGACGGCGCAGCCGTGACGAACGACGTTCCGGTCCGCGGCTCGCACGTGGGGCGAATCGGCATGTCGGATGGGATCGGTTGACGGACGCGCGCCAGCCGCCGCGGGCGGGCGCGCGTGGCGAGGATACCATCGCGCCTTGCCGGCTCGGTCCGCGAGGCGCGGGCTCGCCGCGTCGGCGGAAGGACAGCACGCGCCCGGCCTGCGGGATATCCGCTGCCGCGCGCATCGGAGGCCGGAGTCCGCGCGACCCGCCGAGTCGGCGGGTTCGCCCGCGCTGCCGGCCCGCCGTGCTCAGGGCTGGCGACCCGCGCGCACCGTCGACCCCGGCTCCTGCGCGGACGTGGACATCGGGAGCGCGACGACCCGGTTTCGACCTCCGTGCTTGGCCTCGTACAGCGCCTGGTCGGCCCGGTCCAGAAGGGCCTGCACCGCGGGCAGTTCGGTGCCACGGACGCTCACCACGCCGATGCTCACGGTCACCGGCAGTTCGATGCCGCGATCGGCAACGGTGCAGTGGATCGGTTCGTCGGCCGTCGCGTGCAGTATCTTGCCCGCGACCCGGACGGCCTCGACCGGCCCGGTGTCCGGCAGCACCGCGCAGAACTCCTCCCCGCCCATCCGCGCGAGCAGGTCGGACGCGCGCAGGCACTGGCGCCAGCGTCGCGCGACCTCGGCCAGCACCTGGTCGCCGCAGGCATGGCCGTGGGTATCGTTGACCGCCTTGAAATGGTCGAGATCGAGCGCCAGCACCGACAGCGGCGCTCCGTGCGACCGCGCGCGCTCGTGCAACCCGTGAGCCACCGCGTCGAATCCGCGCCGGTTGGCCAGCGCGGTGAGCGCGTCGGTGTTGGCCTCGGTGAGCAGCTCGCGCGCGAGCCGGGCGAGATCCTCGCGCCGTACCCGCTCGGCGTTCAGCCGATCGGACAACGACATCGCCTCGGTGATGTCGGTGTACAGGCCGATGTAACCGGTGACCTTCCCCCAGCTGTCGGTGCGCGGCACGATGGTGGCGTTGGTCCAGTAGAGTTCGCCGGACTTGCGTCGGTTGCACAGCGCGCCCTTCCAGATGTGTCCCGCGCGCAGCGCATCCCACAGGCCCCGATAGAAGTCGGCGGAGTGCACGCCCGAGGCGAGCAGGCGATATCCGCGGCCGACCAGTTCGGTTTCGTCGTAGCCCGAGCCCTCGCAGAACGCGGTGTTGACGCGCGTGATGATGCCCTCCGGGGTCGACTCGCTCACCATCACGTGGGCGTCGGTCGCCATGGCCTGGTTGAGCACGGCAGTCATCGACGACTCGTATCGCCGCTGGACGAGCAGGAACAGCCCGACCAGCAGGAAGCTCGCCAGGCTGCCGAGCCCGACGCCCACGACCAGGCCGCTGCGCGACTCGCGCGCGTCGGCGTCCAGCCGCTCGCGATCGCCGATGAGCACGAGGATGACCGGGTAGGTCGGGCTCTGGCGGAAATCGACGCGGTAGCGCCTTCCGGGGCCCGTCTCGAACCGGCCGCTGGCGCTCACGTCGGCCGCGCGGTTCACGTCGGGCGAGATGCGCCCCGAAAGGCCCTCGCCCATGTGGTGCTGGACGACGGGACGACCCTTCGCGTCGAGCAGCAGGATGCCGGTGGCGGGAAGGTCGTCCGTGCGCACCCATAGGCTCGCGATCACCCCGAGGTTGACCGAGGCGACCCACAGGTACCCGGGCAGATCCTCGGCCGGCAGGGCTGCCAGCCAGAGGCCGGCGCCTGCCGGCGGCGCGGGCTGGCCGAGGTCGCCCAGATCGCGCTGGGGGTAGACCCCGCCGAGGCGCAGGCCGCGCCGCGGCTCTTCCAGCAGTTCCTCGCGGTCGGCCCCGGGCAGCCGCGCATCCCTGTTCGCCGGCCAGGAGCTGGCCACGACGCGACCCTCGGGGTCGACCAGCGACAGGCTGCGCACCACGACCTCATCGGCCACCAGCGCCTCGAGGCGGCGACCGGCCTGTTCCGGTGATCGACGGACAGCCTCGGTCTGCAGGGATGCGGCCGCGCGCAGCCGACCCGTGACGGTATCGAGGACGCGAGTCACGTGATCCTCGTAGATCACGACGTCGGAGGCCATTCGATCGGCCAGGTCGGCCTCGTCGCGATCCCCGAGATAGCGCAGCGTCCATGTGTAGGCCGCCCATAGCAGTGCGTGCGCGACGACGAGCAGCAGCAGCGCAATCGTCCGGGTGCGTTGCGGATGGGGCCTGCGCAGCGGCTCGGCGGCCATCCGCCTTACTCTTTCACCACGATCGCCGACAGGCCGTGCCGCTGGGCGGCAGCGGCCAGGCGCCCGTCCTGGCGGATCGCCTGGACGAAGGCGTCGACGCGCGCGAGCCAGCGTGCGTCCCCGGGCGCGACCGCGTAGGCGTAGTCGGTCAGTTTCACCGGTGCCGGAGGGGCGAGAACCCGCGCCCAGTCGACGCTCGCCAGCATGCGCCGGCTGTAGGGATAGTCGGTGATGAACGCATCCGCACGCCCGGACTCGACCGCCTTCTCCCGCTCGCCCGGCCGATCGACGACGAGCAGGCGCGCCTCGCGCAGCCGCTCTCGCATCAGCGGTTCCATGTAGGTGCCGCGCTGCACGGCGATCACCCGCCCGGCGCGGTCCAGGTCCGCCCATCCCTGCAACCGGGCATCGTGGCGCGACACCACCGCGTAGACGTCGCTTCGCAAGTAGGGCCGGGTGAAGACGATGCGCGCGCGGCGCTCGGGCGTGACCCCGACGCCCATCATCGCCACGTCGCAGCGCCGCCGGAGCAGGTCGTCGGCGAATCGTCCGAAGTCGGTCTCGACGTGCTCGACCTTCGCGCCGAGATCCGTGCCCAGCGCCTGCGAGAGGTCGATGTCGAGTCCCTGGAGCTCGCCGCTGCGCGGGTTGCGCGCGCCGATGCCGAAGTAATCCGGCCAGACGCACACCCTCAGCACGCCCGCGGCGCGCACCTGCTCGAGGGTCTGTGCAACCGCTGGCTGCACCCGCAGGCCACCGAGCGCGAGGGCCAGCACGAGGAGGGCACAGCACCGGACATGCGGGCGCGGAGGCATCCCGGAACGCTCCTGACACGACGACCCGATTGTAGCGTTGCCCTTGTCCCCGGTCGCCGATTTTCGAACCGGCGCGCTGCACAGGGCATCGCCCCTGCCGCAAACCGAGGAATTCGCTACCCTTGAGGGTTGAGACAACGTCCTGCAGGAGACTTCCGATGGTCGATGTGCTGGTGATCGGTGGCGGCAACGCGGCGCTGTGCGCGGCGCTGATGGCGCGCGAGGCCGGGGCGAGCGTGCTGCTGCTGGAGGCGGCGCCACGCGAATGGCGCGGCGGCAATTCGGTGCATACGCGCAACCTGCGCTGCATGCACGACGAGCCCCAGGATGTGCTCACCGAGGCCTATTCCGAGGAAGAGTACTGGCAGGACCTGCTCAAGGTCACCGGCGGCATTACCGACGAGCGGCTCGCGCGCTTCGCGATCCGGCATTCCTCTTCCTGCCGTCCGTGGATGATGAAGCACGGGGTACGCTTCCAGAATTCGCTCTCCGGCACGCTGCACCTGTCGCGCACCAATGCCTTCTTCCTCGGCGGCGGCAAGGCGCTGGTCAACGCCTACTTCCGCAGCGCCGAGGCGTTGGGCGTGGAGATCCGCTACGAGTCCCCGGTCGACCGGCTGGAGATCGTCGATGGCCACTTCCGCGCGGCCTGGGTCGGCGATCAGCGCATCGAGGCTCGCGCCTGCGTGGTGGCCAACGGCGGCTTCGAGTCCAACCGCGAGTGGCTGCGCGAGGCCTGGGGCCAGCACAACGGCGAATGGGTCGCGGAGAACTTCCTGATCCGCGGCACCCGGTTCAACATGGGCGTGCTGCTCAAGGGAATGCTGGAGGCGGGTGCCGACCGCATCGGTGACCCCCAGCAGTGCCACGCGGTGGCCATCGACGCGCGCGCGCCGCTCTACGACGGGGGCATCTGCACCCGCGTGGACTGCGTATCGCTCGGCATCGTGGTCAATCGCCATGCCCAGCGCTTCTACGACGAGGGCGAGGATTTCTGGCCCAAGCGCTACGCGATCTGGGGCCGGCTGGTCGCCTTCCAGCCCGGACAGATCGGCTATTCGATCATCGACGCCAAGGCGATCGGTCGCTTCATGCCGCCGGTGTTCCCGGGCGAGAAGGCCGATACCCTCGAGGAACTCGCGCGCAAGGTCGGGCTGGACGTCGACGCCTTCCTCAAGACCGTCCGCGAATTCAACGCGGCCTGCCGCGAGGGAACCTTCGACCACTCGGTGCTGGACGATTGCCACACCGAGGGCCTCACGCCGGTGAAGACGCACTGGGCCCGTCCGATCGACACCGCCCCGTTCTACGCGTTCGCGCTGCGCCCGGGCATCACGTTCACCTACCTCGGCGTGAAGGTCGACGAGTCGGCCGCGGTGCACTTCGGCGGCCAGCCGAGCGACAACCTGTTCGCCGCTGGCGAGGTCAGCGCGGGCAACGTGCTGGGCAAGGGGTATCTCGCCGGCATCGGCGTGACCATCGGCACCGCGTTCGGCCGCGCCGCCGGCGCCTCGGCCGCTCGCGCGGCCCTCGAGCAATCCCGCCAGCAAGGAGTCCTGCGTGACGCCGCCTGAAGCCATGACCTCCTCCCTCGATGCGCTCGCCCGCGAGGCCGCGGCCCTCGGCGCCGGTGCTCCGGCGCCGCTGACCGCCGCCGAAGCCGAAGTCTCGCGGGTCATGCAGATCTGCAACGCCTGCCGCTACTGCGAAGGTTCATGCGCGGTGTTCCCCGCGATGACCCGGCGCCTGGAATTCGGCAAGGCCGACGTGCATTACCTCTCCAACCTCTGCCACAACTGCGGGGCCTGCCTGCATGCCTGCCAGTACGCCCCGCCGCACGAGTTCGGCGTGAACGTGCCGCGCGCGATGGCGGTGGTGCGGGGGCAGACGTACTCCGACTATGCGTTTCCACGGGCCTTCGGCGCCGCCTACCGCAACAACGGCCTGGTGCTGTCGCTCGCGCTCGCCGCCGGCCTCGCCCTGTTCCTGGTGCTCGGCATCGCGATGCAGGGTTCGCTGTGGCACGAGCCGATGGCCGGCAACTTCTACGCGGTGTTCCCGCACAACCTGCTGGTCGCGCTGTTCGGCAGCGTGTTCGGCTTCTCGGTGCTGGCGCTGGCCATCGGCGTGACGCGCTTCTGGCGCGACATCTCGCCTGGCGAGACCCCGCCCGGCGGGAACGCCCCGGCGGTGGCCGAGGCGACGCACAACGCGCTGCGCCTCAAGTACCTCGACGGCGGGCACGGCGAGGGGTGCCACAACGAGGACGATGGATTCACGCTCGCTCGCCGACGCTACCACCACTACACCTTCTACGGCTTCATGCTCTGCCTTGCCTCGACCAGCGTGGCCACCCTCTACCACTACGCGTTCGGGTGGGAGGCACCCTACCCGGTCACCAGCCTGCCGGTGGTGCTGGGCACCGTGGGCGGCATCGGGCTGCTGGTCGGCCCGATCGGGCTGTGGCGCCTGAACCGACGCCGCCACCCCGAGCACGGCGATCGATCGCAGACCACGATGGACCGCGGTTTCATCGCGCTGCTGTTCCTCACCAGCCTCACCGGCCTGCTGCTGCTGGCGCTGCGCGACACCGGCGCGATGGCGCTGCTGCTGGCGATCCACCTCGGCGTGGTGATGGCGTTCTTCGCCACCCTGCCCTACGGCAAGTTCGCCCACGGCGTGTTCCGCAGCGCGGCGCTGCTCAAGTGGGCGATCGAGCGTCGCCTGCCCAGCCGGCTGCAACTGGGATCGGACTGATCCGCTCCGGGCGCGCGTGATGGGAACGCCCTCCACGCACGCCTCCCGGGCCCCGGTGGTGCGCGCGATGCGCGTGGTACCGGTGGCCGGGCGCGACAGCCTGCTGCTCAACCTGAGCGGCGCGCACGCCCCCTTCTTCACGCGCAACCTGCTGCTGCTCACCGACAGCGCCGGGCGCACGGGCGTGGGCGAGGTGCCCGGCGGCGATGCGATCCGCACCACGCTCGAGCAGGCTCGCGCGCTCGTGCTCGGCCGCGGCGTGGACGAGGACGTCGCGGTGCTGGGGGACATCGCGCGGGCGTTCGGCGATCGCGATGCGCAGGGCCGCGGCGTGCAGACCTTCGATCAGCGGGTGACGGTGCACGCAATGACGGCCGTCGAGTCCGCGCTGCTCGACCTGCTCGGGCAGCATCGCGGCCTGTCGGTCGCGCGCCTGCTGGCCGAGACGCCTGCGTCGTCCGCGGCGTCCCGCGACGAGAGCGACCCCACCGGGATTTCAGCGGGCGCCGCCCCGGCCGCGCGCTCGGCGGTGGCCTCGTCCGGCGGCCGTGTACCCGACATCGTCACGCCGCCCGCATCGCCAGCCGACGCGCTGGCATCACCCGCCCTGCCCCGCGCGGACGTGCCGGTGCTGGGCTATCTGTTCTACATCGGCGATCGTCGATGCACGCCGCTCGACTACGCCGCCGATCCCGACGCCAGCGACGACTGGCTGCGTCTTCGACATGAACCGGCGCTGGATGCGGCTTCGATCGTGCGGCTGGCCGAGGCGGCTCACGCCCGCTACGGCTTCGAGGATTTCAAGCTGAAGGGCGGCGTGCTCGCCGGCGAGGCGGAGCGCGAGGCGGTCCTCGCGCTGCACGAGCGATTCCCGCAGGCGCGGATCACCCTCGACCCGAACGGCGCCTGGCCGCTCGAGGACGCGGTGCGCTTCGTCGGCGACCTGCACGGCGTGCTGGCCTATGCCGAGGACCCCTGCGGCGCCGAGGGTCGGTTCTCGGGACGCGAGATCATGGCCGAGTTCCGGGAGCGTACCGGACTGCCGACGGCCACCAACATGGTGGCGACCGACTGGCGCGAGCTGCGCCACGCGATCGCCCTGCGCGCGGTCGACATCCCGCTCGCGGACCCTCACTTCTGGACGATGCGCGGTGCCGTTCAGGTGGCCGCCGCCTGCCGCGACGCCGGACTCACCTGGGGTTCGCACTCGAACAACCACTTCGACGTGTCGCTCGCGATGTTCACCCACGTCGCAGCCGCCGCGCCCGGCCGCATCACGGCAATCGACACCCACTGGATCTGGCAGGACGGGCAGCGCCTGACCGAGTCGCCGCTGTCGATCCAGGCCGGGCGCATTCGCGTGCCCCAGGGGCCGGGCCTGGGCATCCGCATCGACCCGGCGCAGGTCGAAGCCGCGCGACAACTCCACGACGCGCTGCCCGCCGCCGCGCGCGACGATTCGACCACGATGCAGTACCTCGTCCCCGGCTGGCGCTTCGATCCGCGGCGCCCCTGCCTCGTGCGCTGAGCAACCGGGTTCGGCGCCACGCGCTGGCAGCGTGGTCACGCAGGGCGATGCGCTCGCGGGCGATGGCGTCGCGGCCGGTGATCCGCATGCGAGGACAAACGCCCGGGGGCTCGACAGGTTCCCGGCGCACCCGCGCCCGTAGCCCGACGCACGTGCCCTTCAGTCAAGCCGCAGTTTCAGGGCGGTGGCCAGTGATCGCCAGCGCGCAATACCCTCGCGGATCAGCGTGCCGAGTTCCTGCGGCGTGCCGGGGCGCGGCTCGAACCCCGAGGCAGCCAGTCGATCGCGAACGGCAGGCAGCGCAACGGCCTGGCGGACCTCGGCGTTGAGGCGGCGGATGATCGGCTCGGGGAGCCCTGCCGGCCCGAGCAGCCCGACCCACTGCGCCATGTCGAACCCGGCTACTCCCGATTCGGCCAGCGTGGGGACCTCGGGCAACACCGGCGCCCTCTTGCCGGTGGTGACCGCCAGGATGCGTACCTTGCCAGCCCGAGCCTGCGGGATCACGGTCGAGGCCCCGAGCACGGCCGCATCGATCTGCCCGGCGGCCAGATCGGCGATGGCCGCGCCGCCGCCCTTGTAGGGTACGTGCACCAGCGGCAGGCTCGCCATCCGCGCCAGCAGTTCGCCCGTGAAATGAGCCGACGTGCCGGTGCCCGGCGTGCCGTAGGTCAGCCCGCCCGGCCGCGAGCGTGCGAGTTCGAACAGCGCCCGGGCATGGACTGCCGGCACGTGCGATGCGACCGCGAGCACGAACGGCTGGGTCGCCACCAGCGTGATCGGGGCCAGATCGCGGACCGGATCGAAACCCAGATTGCGGTAGGCGACCGGAAAGATGGTGAGCGAATCGGCCGTCATGCCCAGCGTGTAGCCGTCCGGGTTGGCCTTCGAGAGGATCTCGAAGGCGACCGACCCGCCGGCACCGGGCCGGTTGTCGACCAGGAATGACTGTCCCAGCGACGCCGACATTCGCTCCACCAGCACCCGGGTCACCAGGTCGTTGACGCCACCCGGAACCGAAGGCACCAGCACGCGCACGGTACGCTGCGGCCAGCCAACCTGCGCGGCCAGTGGCTGCGCGAACGAGAGCGCGACGAACGCAAGCGCCAGCGCCCTGCCGTGCGCGCGTCTCTTCCCGCCGCGGGGACAGGATCGCTCTTCGGCCATCGAATACGGGGTTCCGGGGGACATGGGGATGCGGGAGTCGGCCATGGCCGATCCGCGCTGAGTCGCACGCGTATCGGGCCCGCGCGCGAGCCCGCCTGCCACGCGAGGCAGGCCCGCTCGACCAGGCGACGTGGGCCTTGTCTGCAGCGTACCCGATGCGCGTGGCGAACGCAGGCCGACGGTCCGGGGCGGAAAGCCACCGTGCGATGCGTGCCCTGCGGTGCGGGCTCGGTCGGGTCGGGCAGGCGTCCCGCCGCCGCAGCGAGCCGGCACGCGGTGCGCGGCCGCGTGATCACAGCGTGGGCTTCGGCTGGCGAGCCGACTCTGCTACGCTGGCCGCCTGCTGCCCCGTTCATGGAGACCTCGATGTCCGAACCGATCTGGAATGCCTTCCTCACCGAGCGCGACCGAGCGGTCTTCGCCGCCAGTGGCTATGGCGCGCTGCAGGGGTTCGGCCAGCGGCCGGCCATCCTGGTGATCGATGTCAACTACAACTTCTGCGGCGACCGGCCCGAACCGATCCTCGAATCGATCAAGCGCTGGCGCAATTCCTGCGGCGAGGAGGCCTGGGCAGGCGTCTCCGCCATCCGCCGGCTGATCGCGGCTGGCCGCGCCAAGGGGTTGCCGGTGCTCTACACCACCGGCGTGCGCCGCGAAGACGACTGGGACGCGGGATCGTGGGCATGGAAGAACAGCCGGTCGGCCGAGCGGGTGCTGCCCGCCAACGCACCCCGCGCCGACGGCAACACCATCGTTCCCGACATCGGCCCGCTGCCCGACGACCTCGTCGTCTACAAGCAGAAGCCCAGCGCGTTCTACGGCACCCCGCTGCTCTCGTGGCTGATCCTGCTGGGCGCCGACAGCCTCATCGTCACCGGCACCACCACCAGCGGCTGCGTGCGCGCGAGCGTGCTCGATGCCTTCTCGAACAACCTGCGGGTGTCGCTGGTCGAGGAAGGCTGCTTCGACCGCGCGCAGGCGAGCCACGCGATCAACCTGTGCGACATGCACGCGAAGTACGCCGACGTGGTCAAGCTCGACGAGGCGCTCGCCCAGATCGACCGGCTGCCGGAGGGCCTGTTCCCCAACCTGCCGGGTCGGGTCGCCGCCGCGCGCGCGGCGGCCTGAACGCCGGTCCCGTATCGGGCACCGGCGGCTCGAGCGCCGGTCCGTCCGGCGCAAGGGGCGGCGGCGAGTCGTTCAGCGCGACCCGCCCGAGCGGCGCGTCCGGACGGGCGACTCGCGTGGGGCCCGCGCCGGCGGGTTCGCCACGCGGCCACCCCGGGATGGCGGGCGATCCCCGCCTTGCCCGTGCACCGGGTATCGGGCGGCCCCGGCCCGCAGCCTCGCCCGCACCGGCAGCAGGCCCCCGGGCAAGGCAACTGCGCGCGGCAGGGGCCGCATCCGGTCGGGCCCGCGCGCCCCCCCACGCGCGAGCCCCGGATCTGCGTGGACATCCCGCGAGGCGAGCCGTTGGCCAGCCGAAGCCGTTACGGTCGGCTGCCCGAACCGCGAGTGCCCCGATGCCGGCCGAACACCTGGACTTCCTGGTGATGCAACCCGACCACGAGCGACAGGTCGTGCGCGACCTGCTGTTCGCGGTGATGGCGTTCAACACCCACGAGCGGGCGGCAGGCCACGAACTGCAGGTGAGCTTCCCGCTGTTCGACGACGCCAAGGTCGCCGGGCGCGCGCGGCTGGGCCAGGCGAGCGGCGGCCCCCTCGTGCGCATCACCGGGGATTCGCGGCGGCTCGCCGTGCTGACCACCCGCCACGAGATCGTCGCGCACCTGCGCGCGGGTCGTGCCTGCACGCTCGAGCGCGCGCAGGCCGTCGTGGATGCCGCCCGGCACGAGCGATTCGGCGTGATCGACCACTCCCGCGCGCGCCTGCTCGCCGAGGGCCCCGCCATCGCGCGACCGGTCGTGCTGTCGGGCCATTCCCGGCTGGCCGAAACCGCGGGTGCCCTGGGCGCGGTCGTCCAGGACGAGGCAATCTTCATCCAGCGCACCGAACTGGACACCGCCCAGGCGGGACGCATCGACCCGCTGGGGTTCTCGTGGAGCCGCACGGTCCCGGTCGCGGCGCGCTGAACGCCATCGGGTCATCGCCCGGCGGCAGTGCCTGGCGGTTCTGGTGGCGGGGTTGGGCGACACGTCGCGCCACCTCGCTGGACGCACCCTCCGCCGCGCAGGCGCTGGGACAGTCGGTCCGGGGCAGCGGCTATCTGCAACGACTCGAAGGCGAGGTGTTCTGCGGATTCGTGAACCCGCGCCTGCTGTTCATCGAGCACCGCCTCGGCCGCTGGCATGCCGACGGCGCCTTCAACCCGGTGTTCCTCGGCCGCCTGAGCGCCCCCCGGCCGGGCGACCCGCCCGGCGCGGCCTGCGTGCTCGAGGGGCGCTACACCTTCCGCGCGAGCCTGAAGGTCGCCGTGATGCTCGGGCTGCTGGTCGCCGCGAGCCTGATCGCGGGTCCGCTGGCGGGTACCGTCACGCCCCGCCTGCCGGGGGCCGCGCCGGACCGTGCGGCCGCCTGGCTGATGGCCGGACTCGCGCTGCTCGCACTGCTGCTGTTGCTCGCCACCCTGCGCGCGGCGATCGCTGCCGGACGTGCGCGGGTAGCCGCGATCGAGGCGATGATCGCGCACTGCCTGCCTGCCCCCGCCCCCGATACGCCCGCGGACGAGGTCAGCGCCCTTTCGCCACCGGAGGAACGCGTCGATGGACGATGAACGCTATCGCAAGGGACTGCAGGTGCGCCGCGAAGTGCTGGGTGCCGATTATGTCGACCGGCAACTGGCCACCGGAGGCGACGCCTTCGGCGAGCCCATGCAGCGGCTCGCCACCGAGTTCTGCTGGGGCACGGTCTGGACCCGACCGCAGCTCACGCGGCGCGAGCGCAGCCTGATGAACCTCGCGCTGCTGATGGCGCTCGGTCGCGGCGCGGAGTTCCGGCTGCACGTGCGCGGCGCACTCGCCAACGGGCTCACCGCCGAGGACATCCGCGAAGCCATCCTGCACGCGACGGTCTACCTCGGCATGCCCGCGGGCGTCGAGGCGACCCGCCAGGCGCGCGAAGTGCTCGAGGCCGAGGGCGTGCTCCCACCGGCCAGCGCTCCCGGACCGGCGCAGCCCGCGCGCTGAACCCGCATCGTCGCCCCGGCCGCCGCAGGGTCGCGACCGTGGCGATCACCCATCGCGGCCGGCGTGGGCTCGCCGGTGGCCGCGACCCACCGCACCGCCGGGTGCCGGCGCGCACACGCGGCGCCCACGCCGCGCGGGCCTGCATGCGATCGGCTTCCGGCCGTGCGGGATCCTCGACGCCCGGCCGAACCGCGCGCGGTCCGCTCGCGCCGGGGAATCCGGCGAGCAGCCTTCGGCCGAGGAACATCCGGCTCACGCGCGTGCGACGACCAGACCGGCTGCCCGACGGCTGTGCCGATGCGACCCGGTCCGACAGCGGGGGTGCGGTGACTCAGTCGGCGCGGATGCCGGCCTTGCGCGCAACCGCCGCCCAGCGGTCGAGTTCCTCGCCGAGGTATCGGGCGAACTGTGCCGGGCGATCGAGCACCGGCGAGAGCCCCTGCTGGGCCATGCGGTCGGAGACCACGGATCCGCCCATCGCGGCCACCAGGTCGCGGTGCAGCACCTCGACGACGCGCGTAGGAGTGCCGGCCGGCAGCAGCGCGCCGTACCAGGTCTGGTACTCGAAGCGCGGCAGCCCCGACTCGGCGAGGGTGGGGAGGTCCGGGGCGACCGCAACCCGCTTCGCGCTGGTCACCGCGAGCATGCGTACCCGGCCGGCCTTCGCCTGCGGCAGCACGCTCGCCATGTTCGTGAGCAGTACCTGCACCTCGCCCGCCAGCAGCGCCGAGGTGGCCAGCCCTGCGCTCTTGTAGGGCAGGTGCAGCAGGTCGATGCCGGCCGCCAGCCGGAACAGCTCGCTGCCCATGTGCGTGGCGCTGCCGGGCCCGGCGGAGCCGTACGCGTAGCGACCCGGCTGCGCGCGCGCGACCGCGATCAGTTCCTTCACGCTCGTCGCGGGCAAGGAGGGGTGGACGGCCAGCACGCTGGGCTGGTGGGCGAGTTGCGTGACCGGGACGAGGTCGCGGCGGACGTCGTAGCCCAGGTCGCTGCGCAGTGCAGGCGTGATGGCCAGCGAGGAGCTGGTCACGAGCAGCGTATGGCCGTCGGGCGCCGCGCGCACCGCGAGCAGGGTACCGACCGCGCTGCCCGCGCCCGGCCGGTTGTCGACGATCACCGTCTCGCCCCAGCGCTCGGTGAGTGCCGAGGCGGCGATGCGCCCGACGATGTCGCTGCCGCCGCCTGGCGCGAGCGGGATGATCACGCGTACCGGACGCTGCGGATACTTCGCGACCGGCTCGGCAGCCGGGACGACGCCGGACATCGCCACCGATGCGACGCCCAGCGCCCACGGGGCCAGGCCCGCCAGCAGACGACCCGCCGGGCGCCGGCTCCGGGCGCCGCCGGCCGGGGACGGACGTTCACGGCGGGTGCCGCGGCGACCGGAGGGAATGCGTCGGTACAACCGAACCATGGGGGGACTCCGGATCGCGGGGCGCTCGCGCGCTCGAAGGTGCGTCCGGAGCGTATGTCAGAAAAATTGCATTCGCGTGACAGCCACCCGGCGCAGGCAGCGTCGCCGGGACGGCAGCCCGCGGGTGGCCGGGCGCGACCAGGGTACGACCCGATCGTCCGGCGGGGGCAGCGAAACCCCTGCAACTCGCGCCCGGACCGGGTTCGGATCCGCGTCGCGGAAAGACCCGCCGCGCTCGCACGGCAGCGAGGCCTGCCGCGCACCGCCCTCGCACAGGGCCGCCGTCCGGCGGCGCCGCGGTTCAGGCCGGGGGCAACAGCGCCTGCAGCGTCCGCTCGGTGGCCCCCCGGTGCGCCTGCGCGAAGACCCGTCCGGCCTCGGCCATGGTCGCGCGACGGACGGGGTCGGCCAGCAGTTCGGCCACGGAGCGTCCGAGTTCGGAGGCATCGGCGACACGCAGCGCCGCCCCTGCGGCGACCGCCTGTTCCGCCGCCTCGCGGAAGTTCCAGGTATGGGGCCCGACCAGCACCGGGCAGCCCAGCGCGCACGGCTCGATCAGGTTCTGCCCCCCGAGCGGTCGCAGGCTGCCCCCGACGAAGGCGATGTCGGCCGCCGCGTACCACGCGGCCATCTCCCCCATGCTGTCGCCGAGCAGCACGCGCACCGACGCGTCGGCGGCCTCGTCGATTCCCCCCTCGCCGCTGCGCCGGGCGAAGCGCAACCCGGCGGCCGCGACCGTCGCGGCCACGGTGTCGAAACGCTGGGGATGACGCGGCACGAGAACGAGCAGGACGCGAGGATCCAGCACGGCGAGCGCGGCGAGTACATCCGCCTCCTCGCCCTCGCGCGTGCTGGC
>CAIKXV010000219.1 GCA_903831455.1 uncultured Pseudomonadota bacterium
GGCGTCGCGGGCGTGGCGCGGCGGGCGAGGCCCCGATGCGCGCGCGGGCTGTGCAGGGCCGGCTTCCGCTGCAGCCCATGCGGCTGCCGTATCCTTGCCAACCCGGCGCGGGAATCGTCCCGCGCGCCTGCACCCGAGAGTTCCCTCCATGGCCTCCATCCTCGATCGCGACACCCTGAACGCCTTCGTGCGCGAGACGCACGCCGAACTGCCCGGGGCCGCCGGCGGGCCGCTCTCCGGCCTCACGTTCGGCGCGAAGGACATCTACTCGGTGGCCGGGCATCGGGTGACCTTCGGCAATCCGACATGGCTGGCCACCCACGAGGCGGCCACGGCGACTGCGCCGGCCGTCGCGCGGCTGGTTGCAGCGGGCGCCACGATGGTGGGCAAGACGCACACCGCGGAACTCACCTACAGCCTGAGCGGCGAGAACCTGCACTACGGGATGCCGGCCAATCCGGCCGCCCCGGGCCGCGACTGCGGCGGGTCTTCGAGCGGGTCGGCATCGGCGACTGCCGGTGGGCTGGTGGACTTCGCGCTGGGCAGCGACACCGGTGGCTCGGTGCGCCTGCCCGCGAGTTTCTGCGGGCTGTACGGAATCCGCCCCTCGCACGGCCGCATATCGCTCGAAGGCTGCTGCCCGCTGGGGCCCTCGTTCGACACCGCTGGGTGGTTCGCCCGCGACGCGCACCTGCTCGAGCAGGTCGGGCGCGTGCTGCTCGAGGATTCGGCGCCGGCGAGCGAGCCGGGTCGCCTGCTGCGTGCGGAGGATGCGTTCGCGATGGCGGGCGCCGAGGTCACGGCCGCGCTGGCCCCCGCGCTCGCGCGGGTCGAGTCGCTGCTCGGCCCGGCCCAGCCGGTCACCGTGGCCGCGGAGGGGCTGGCGGACTGGGGCGGCAACGTGTTCCGGATCGTCCAGGGCTGGGAAGCCTGGCAATCGCTCGGGGGGTGGATACGCGAGCACCGGCCCACCCTCGGGCCAGGGGTGAAGGAGCGCTTCGAGTGGGCAGCCACCGTCGAGCGGGGCGCCTTCCTCGCGGCCAGTTCGCGGCGCGAGGAGATCGCCCGCCGCCTCGATCGGCTGCTGGCCGACGGCGCGGTGCTGGTGCTGCCCACCACCCCCGGTGTCGCGCTGCGGGCGGGCACCCCCGCCGCCGAGGTGGATGACTTCCGCGGACGCGCGCTCGCGATCCTGTGCATCGCCGGCCTGGCGCGGCTGCCGCAGGTCACGCTGCCGTTCGCGACGATGCAGGGTTGCCCGCTGGGACTATCGCTGGTCGCCGCTCGCGGTCAGGACACGATGCTCCTGTCGCTGGCCCGTCGCCTGTCGGCCTGAGCGCGGGGTCGCCGCGTCCGCCGGTGCCGACGGGCAGGACGAGGACGCAGTCGGCGCGGGTCGAGGGATCGATCGCCGCGGGTCCAGCGTGCGGAGGAAGGCGACCAGATCGTCGATCTCCCGTTCGGTGAGGTCGAGCCGGCGCAGCAGGCTGCCCTCCTGCCGGCGAGGCTGCTCGTCGCCCGGCTCGGCGTGCGGGTGCGGCGTGGCCCGCGCGAGTTTCTCGTCGCTGATCGTCGAGTAGTGACCGATCACCTCGCGCAGGGTCGCGATCGATCCGTCGTGCATGTAGGGCGGCGTGCGCGCCACGCCCCGGAGCGCGGGCACGCGGAACGCCCCGAGGAGTTCGGGGTCGAGCGCGGCGTGCAGCGTGGCGCGAAGGTCCGTCTGCGCCGGCGAGTCGTTGTGCGGGCCGGTCAGTGCGTGCCGGCTCGCGCGCAAGGCCTTCACCCCGTCGTAGCGCCCCCAGTCGTGGCGGCCGTCGGGGCGTCGCGTCGGGATGCCGACGCGGTCGAACTCGCCGTTGGTGAAGCGCGGACCGAGGTGGCACAGGTTGCACTGCGCACGCCCGACGAACAGGCGCAGCCCGCGCAGCGCATCGGCGGGGTAGCGCGCCTGGGCCTCGCGATCGCCACGGGCGAGCGCGTCGCGGTATTCGTCGAAGGGCGTACGCGCACTCACGAGCGTGGCCTGGAAGGCTGCCAGCGCCTTGCCCAGGTCGGCGAGCAGGCGCTCGTCGTCGGCGGGCGGTGCGGCGCCGAACGCCTCGCGGTAACCGCAGGCGAGATCGGGGTCCGCGCGGACTCGCGCAGGCACGAGGCGCTCGACGCTGCCCAGTTCGCGCGCGTCGGCCAGCGGCCGCAGGCTGGCCGCCCACAGGGAGTCGGTCGATCCGGCCCAGCCGAACCAGCGGTTGAAGACCGCGTCGACCACGCTGGGGGTGTTGCGATCGGTGGGGGCGAGGCCGACGGCGACCGCGCGACGCTCCGCCCAGCCCGCCTCGGGCACGTGGCAACTCGCGCAGGCGACCGACCCGTCCGCCGACAGCTGGGTGTCGAAGAACAGTCGCGAGCCGAACCGCGCGGCGCGCGCCGAGCGTGCCACGCGGTTGCTCGGGTCGACCGCGGCGGGCGGGGGCCACGGACCATGTGCGAGGACGGCGGCGACCTCGTCGCGCCCGAGGGTGGCCGCATCGGCGGCCGCCGCCGGCAGCAGCGTCCCCGCCAGCAGCATCAGGGCGGCGGCGGGCCGCTTCACCGCACCGCGAGCGCCTGGACGATGCGCTCGACCCTGCCGGCCTCGCGCAGCTCGAACACCA
>CAIKXV010000220.1 GCA_903831455.1 uncultured Pseudomonadota bacterium
CGGAATGAAGACGGGCGAGGGCTTCTACCGCTGGACCCCGGAGACCATCGAGCGCGAGCGTGCCCGCTACGAGCGCACGCTCGCGCAGGCCTTCGAGATCATCCGCGCCGAGTTGCAGTCGCGATGAGCGCCTCGGCCGACGCCGCCACGCGCGTGGTGATGATCCGCCACGGCGAGACGCTATGGAACCGCGAGCGACGCATCCAGGGACAGACCGATACGCCGCTGTCGGACCTGGGGCGGGCCCAGGCGCGCGCGATCGGCGAGCGCCTGTCGGCGATGTCCTTCGCGGCGGTCTATGCGAGCGATCTCGCGCGCGCCCGGGACACCGCCGGGGCGATCGTCTCGGCGATTGCCGCGCGTGCCAGCGCGGCGGCGCGGACCGTGCCGGCGCTGGTGCTCGACACCCGGTTGCGCGAGATGCACTTCGGCCAGTGGGAAGGCAAGACCAGCGCGGAGATCGCGGCCGGCGATCCGCTGGCGCATGCCCGCTCGCGGGAGCGGGATCCCGATTTCCGGATCCCTGGCGGGGAGAGTTTCCGGGACCTCCACGACCGGGCGGTCGAGGCGGTCGGCACGCATGCCCGCGCCCATCCGGGCGAGACGATCTGCATCGTCGCCCACGGCGGCATCCTCGACATGCTCTATCGCCACACCCACGGCATACCGTTGCAGGCACCGCGCGTGTTCAGCCTCTACAACGCGGCCTACAACTGCTTCACCCACGAGGCGGCGGGGTTCCGCCTCGAGGCGTGGGGCGACACGGCACACCTCGACTCGCTGTCCGACGCCGTGGTGAGCTGAGGGCTGCGCGATGGCGACGGGCGAACCGGTCATCCTGGTGCCCGGTCTGTGGATGCCGGCCGCGAGCCTGGGCTGGCTGGGTCGGCGGCTCGCGCGGCACGGGTTCTTGCCGGTCGGTTTCGGCTATCGCTGGATCGGTCGCGATGCGCGCGATAACGGCGGACGGCTGGCCGACTTCGCCGGGTGCCTTGCGCGGCGCGGGTCTCGCGTGCACCTGCTCGGGCACAGCACGGGCGCCGTGCTCCTGCTACGTGCGCTCGCCGATCATCCGGCGCTGGTCGAGCGCGCCGGTCGCGTGCTGATGCTCGGTCCGCCGTACGCGGGCTGCGCGGCGGCCGATACGCTGCTGCGCTGGCCGTGCGGGCCACGGCTGCTCGGTCGCACCCTGCGACAGTGGCTGGCCGAACCGCGCCCGGAGCCCGACCCGCGCGTCGAGGTGGGCGTCATCGCCGGTACGCGATCGCTTGGCCTGGGGTCGTGGGTGGCGCGGCTGTCTTCGCCCAACGACGGGGTGGTACGGCTGGAGGAGACGCGTGTGCCGGGTGCAGTAGCCCGGCTGGAACTGCCGATCGGCCACAGCGAAATGCTGCTGAGTCGGCGCGTCGCCTCGCAGGCCGCGAACTTCCTTCGGCACGGGTGCTTCGCGCTCGACGCGGTGGCCGATGCACGCGCATCCGGGACGCCGTGCCGGGACCCGTGAGCCCGGGCGCACCTGCAAGGGCCCGGACCCGCGCGCTCGCGCTCGTGCTGTGCGGCGTGCTGCCGCTGGCCGGATGCGCGACGGGCACGTTCTACGCCCAGGCGGTCGGGGGACACCTGGGCGTGGTCATGCGCGCGCAGCCGCTGGAGAGCGTGCTCGAGGCTCCGGCCACGCCGCACGCCACGCGGGAGCGCCTGCACCTCGCGCAGCGTATCCGCGACTTCGCGAGCACGGCGCTCGCCCTGCCCGACAACGGCAGCTACCGCGCGTATGCGCGTCTTGGTCGCGCGGCGGTGGCATGGAACGTCTTCGCGGCGCCCGAGTTTTCGATCGAGGCGCGGCGCTGGTGCTATCCGGTCGCCGGATGCGTGATCTATCGCGGCTACTTCGATCGCGGGGCCGCCGAGGCGCAGGCCCGCCGGCTGCGCGAGCAGGAGGGGCTGCAGACCTGGATCGGCGCGGTGCCCGCCTATTCGACGCTGGGCTGGACGGACGACCCGCTGCTCGATACGTTCATCGACTGGCCGGAGCCCGAGCTGGCCGGGCTGATCTTCCACGAGCTTGCCCATCAGGTCGTCTGGGTGCGCGGGGACACGGCCTTCAACGAATCGTTCGCGGTCGCGGTGGAGATCGAGGGCGTGCGGCGCTGGATGGACGCGCAGGGCGATCCGCGGGCAGCCGCCCAATACGAGCAGCGGCTCGCCGCGCGGGACCGGCGCCGGTCGCGGCTGCTCGCGCACCGCGAGGGGTTGCGGCGACTCTACGCCAGCGGGGAGAGCCCCGACGGCATGCGCGAGC
>CAIKXV010000221.1 GCA_903831455.1 uncultured Pseudomonadota bacterium
AAGGTGCAGGTGCATCGCGGGCTCAAGCGGCTGGCCGCCCTGGTGCGAAGCGACGCGCCGCCGCGAGGGGGGGAGGCAACAGCGGCGCGCGGCCGCGCACGCCTGGGTGCGGTGGCCCGGTCGGCCGCGACCGGGTCGGCCGGGGCGCAGGCCGGCGGCCGCGATGGTCAGGACGCGGAGGGTTCGCGATGAAGACCGACTCGTTGATCGGCTGGCTGGCCCGGGACGCTGGGTTCGCATCGCGCGCGGGCGGGCGCAAGGCCGCGCGCGCCGACGGCAAGGGCATGGGGCACTCGCGATGAAGACCGACTCCCTGATCGACTGGCTGGCCCAAAGCGCGGGGCCCGCGCCGCGAGCAGTGGCCGCGCGGCGCCTGTCCCCGGCGGCCGTCGCAGGACTGGGCTTCAGCATCGCGGCAGCCCTCGCGGGGTTCGGGCTGATCCCCGCGGCGATGTTCGGCACGATGGTGCCGTGGATGAAGCTTGCCTATGCCGGTGCGCTTGCGCTGGCGGCCGGATGGCTCACTGCGCGTCTGTGCCGGCCCGCGGCGTCGTGCCGCCGCGCGAGCGCGATGACGTTGGTAATCGTCGCGGCGATGGGCGGGGTCGGGCTGGTTTCACTGGCAGCGCTACCCGCCGACGCGCGAACGGGTGCTCTGCTGGGCCAGTCGTGGTTGTCGTGCCCATGGCGCGTGCTTGTACTGTCATTGCCCGGGCTGGCGGCCGCGCTGTGGGCCGCCCGTGGCCTGGCACCCACGAACCCGCGCGCGGCTGGCTTCGCCGCGGGCCTGTTCGCGGGCTCGATGGGGGCGGTGGGCTACTCGCTGGCCTGCCCCGAGGCTTCGCCCGCCTTCGTGGCGGTGTGGTACTCGCTCGGCATCGCGCTCACCGGCGCGGTGGGGGCGGTGCTGGGGCCGCGCGTGCTGAGGTGGTAGGGCGGGCCGACAGGGGTGCGACGGCGCGCGTGCGCGATCGGCACCCCGCAGGAGACGGGAGGCATGCTGAACGCTTCGTGCCCGCATCGGGTGAAAGTACTGGGGCGCGGGACACTGCCGTTTCACAAGGCGGGTCGGCATCGACGCGTGCGACGTGCCGTTCCGATCGCCTGCGAGGAGCAGTGTGACCAAGCCAGGGCCTCGGCATGGAAGCGCTGGCCTGGCAAGCGCAGTCGCCTCGCCTCGGATACGAGTGACGTCGCGGAGTACCGCGGCCTAGGACGCCGCCGCGTCCCACCCGATCCACTCGCACAGGGCCTTGCCCATCACGAGTTCAAGGTCTTGGCCCTTTAGCCAGTCCAGTTCCTCGGTGAACAGCGTGACGCACTGGCGCCAGCTGCAGGGCATGCGGGTGATGTCGGTACCCCAGAACATGCGGTGTGGCCCGAACGCCTCGAAGATCTGCCTCATGTAGGGCTGGATATTGCGATAGGGATACGGTTGGCTGGAGTAGCTGGGCGCACCGGTCGCCTTGACGGCGACGTTCGGGTGACGCGCGAGTGCGAGTAGCTTGCCCAGATCGGCAAAGGAGGCCTCGTCCTGGGTGCTTCGCAGGCGCGCCATGTGGTCGATCATCAGCGGCAACCCGGGGTGACGGGTCGCGATCCGGTCGACTACGTCCAGAGCCTTGGGCACCAGCAGGCCGACGGGCGTTCCGGCCCGTTCCGCGACCGGCCACAGCCAATCGATCGACCCGTCGGTTAGCCATCCGGTTTCTGCCGGTTTGAGGAAGGCAAAGCGCAGGCCGAGCACGCCGGGCGTATCGAGCAGGCGCTGCATCTGTTCACGCGCATCGGCGGCCGTCACGTCGAAGAAGGCCAGCACCGAGAGCCGCTCGGGCGCTGCCTGCGCCGCCTCGATGGCGACCTGATTGGCGTTTGCATCCCAACTCGGTGGATGCAGCACCGCTCCATCGACGCCAGCCTCGTCCATGTCGTGAAGCAACTCGGCGGCCGTGTACGCTGACACCTGACGGTGTACATGAACCGGCGTTCCACTCGTCCAGATGTGAACCTGCGCATCGACGATCTTCATGGGTTCTCCAGAGAGGCTGGCGTCTGCCGTCGATCGGGCGGGGACCAACGACGCAGCGCGGGTGAGGGGCCGTAGGGGTCACGCGCGTGTGGATGCGGCGCGACGATGACGCTGCAGGCGATGGAGTGGTTGAGAGGGTACGACCGTGCTCGTGTGTTACTGCGCCTCAAGGCCGACTGCCTTCACGATCCGGGCGTAGAGCTCGATCTCCTCGGCGAGGAACTTGCGCGCTTCGGCGGGGGTGTTGGCCAGCGGGTCGTAGCCGCCTGCGATCAGCATCTCGCGCACCTTGGGACTGTGCACCGAGCCATGCGCCGCGCGCTGCAGGCGGTCGATGATGGCCGCAGGTGTCTTCGCGGGTGCCAGCCACGCGTTCCAGCCCGAGTCCTTGTGGAAGCCCGGAAGCCCGGACTCGCTGATGGTCGGGGTGTCGGGCATTACCGACCAGCGGCCCTTGCCGGTGAACGCCAGGGCCCGCAGGCGGCCTGACTTCACGAGAGGTACGGCGGCTGTCGGCGGAATGAACATGATCGGTACTTCGCCGACCATCAGCGCATTGATGGCGGGCGCAACGCCCTTGTAGGGCACATGGGCCATCGTCACCCCGGCTGCGCGCGAGAACATCTCGGCGATGAGGTGCGTGGAGTTGCCGACCCCGCCGCTGCTGTAGGCGATCTTGCCGCCCTTCGCCAGGTCGATCAGGTCCTTTATGGTCTTCCCTTGAAAGTTGTTTCCCGCAAGTACCACATAGCCGCTGCCCAGCGCGACGAAGGTCACTGTCGCGAGATCGCGCTGGGTGTCGTAGGGCAGCTTCTTGTAGACGCTCGGATTGATCGCGATCGAAGTCGATACGTGCAGCAGCGTGTAGCCGTCGGGGTTTGCGTTTGCCACGATCTGCGTGCCGATGATGCCGTTGGCCCCGCCGCGATTGTCGATGACGATGGTGCCGAGGTCCTTCTCGGCACCGGAGGCGATCGCCCTCGCTAGCAGGGAGGCGGTGCCGCCAGCATCGAACGGGACGATCATGCGGATCGGCCGATCCGGGAACTGGGATGCAAGGCCCAGGGTTGGGCAGAGCAGGGTGGCGGCGAGCAAGTGTCGGGACTTCATCGATGGCCTCCTTCGGGTCCCCGCGCGCGGGCTGCTCGCCGGTGCGTGGAACGTGTGTCGGGTGCACGGCGCGCTCGCCTGCGACCCGATCGGGCGTCTCCTCCCGGCGCGGCTCTCGTCGGAGCCTGCGTTGCCGGACACTCCACACTATGGTACACCCCGTCCGGTGTCCATATCGTGCATGTCATGCCGCTGATCCATGTATCCCTATCGGCAGAAGGTTGACATCGGATCGCTGCATTCGTCCAGCGGCTGGGTGACCGAGCGCAAGGCGTCGCGCACGCTTGCGGACACTCCGTGATGGCGGGCGCGGGGAGCGGAGCCGACCTCAGGCGGTTTTTCGGACCGCAGAGCGTGGCACTGGTCGGCGCGACCGAGGACCTCGGTCGATTCGCCGGTCGCGTCCTGATGCGGATGACCGGATTCGGCTTCACGGGACGCCTCTATCCGGTGAACCCGCGCTACAGCGAGGTCGGTGGGCGCCGGTGCTACGCGAGCGTGAGCGACCTGCCCGAGCCGGTCGACCACGTCGGCATCGTCGTGCCTGCGTCGCATGTGCTGGGCGTGCTGGAGGACTGCGCGCGCAACGGTGCGCGCTTTGCCACCATCTACACCGGCGGCTTCGCGGAGACCGGTAGCGAGGAGGGGCGCAGGATGCAGGCCGATCTCGTCGCCTGCGCGCGCGCCTCTGGCATTCGCCTGATGGGCCCGAACTGCAACGGGATGGTGAGCTTCGTCGATCGCTTCGCGATGACGACCTCGGCCACGATCGCCGGGCCGCGCAAGGCGCCCGGCAACGTCGGGGTGGTGTCGCAGAGCGGTGGGGCCGGGCAGACCAACGTGATGTGGCGAGCCCAGGAACTGGGGCTGGGCATCAGCTATCAGGTGAGCTGCGGGAACTCCGCGGACCTGAACATCCTCGACTTCATCGCGTTCATGGTGGAGGACGACTCCACCGACGCGGTGATGGTGCTGGCGGAGCATATCCCGGACGGCGCACGGCTGTTCGAGGTGGCGAGCCGCGCGGCCGAACGTGAAAAACCGATCGTCATGATCAAGCTTGGACGCACCGATGCGGGCAGCCAGGCGGCTGCCTCGCACACCGGGGCGATGGCAGGGTCGGATGCGATCTGTGACGTCGCACTGCGCCAATGCGGCATTCTCCGGGTCGACGACTGCAACGAGCTGGCCGAGGTCGCCATGCTCCTGCGCACCCGCCGTTGGCCGAAGGGCACGCGCGCGGGGGCGACGACGATCTCCGGTGGCAATGGCGTGCTGCTGGTCGATCTGGGTGCAAGCGTCGGAGTCAGCTTCCCGGAGTATGCCGAGCAGACCCGCGCCGATCTGGCTGCGGTGCTGCCCAAGCTCGCCACCACGGCCAATCCGACCGATGTCACCAACGCGGTGATCGGCAAGCCCGACATCTTCCGCCGCTGCATCGAGACGATCGCGGGCGATCCTGGCATCGACGTCGTGATTCCGATCTTCACCATGTCGCCCGCGAGCGACGTGCGGCAGGCCGCCGAGGCCGCGGCGGTCGTCGACAAGCCGGTCGCGGTGCTGTGGACGGGGGGCTGCAACGACGATCCCGCCTTCGTGCCGCGCACCCTGATCGAGCAGGGCGTCCCTGTCTACCGCAACACCCTGGCCTGCCTGAAGGCGGTGCGCGCGGCGATGCGCTACGGAGAGTTCCTCCAGCGCCGTGGCCGCACCCCACCGCTCGCGCGGCCCGTGGGTACCGACGCCGGGCGAGCGCGTGCGCGACTGCTCGCGCACACCGGAGCCCTGACCGAGCGCGCGAGCAAGGATGTGCTGGCGGCCTACGGCTTTCCGTGTACGCGCGAGATGCTGGCCGTGACGGCGGACGATGCGGTGCGCATTGCCGGGACGTTCGGCGCACCGGTGGCGATGAAGATCGAATCGAGGGACATCCCGCACAAGACGGAGTCGGGTGCGATCCGGTTGGGGGTGATGGGCGAGGCGGCCGTGCGCGGCGCCTTCGACGAGATCGTCGGTGCGGCTCGCCGCTACCGACCCTCTGCCGCGCTCGATGGCGTGCTGGTCCAGCAGATGGCGCCGCCAGGCGGGCTGGAGATGATGCTCGGGGTGATCAACGACCCCATCTTCGGACCGGTCGTGGTCGCGGGCCTGGGCGGCATCCACATCGAGGTGCTGCACGACATCGCGTATCGCGTGGGCGTGATCGACGCGGATGAGGCATACCGCATGCTTCGCGAGTTGCGGGGCTATCGGCTCCTCGAGGGCGTGCGCGGCGCGGCGCCGCGCGATCTGGCGTGCCTGTGCGACCTGATTGCCCGGTTATCCTGGTTCGCCGAGGACTGCCGCGACCATGTCGCCGAACTCGACATCAATCCGGTATTGCTGGGGCCTGAAGGGCAGGGCGCCCTGGTGGTCGATGCGCTGGTGGTGAGGGCCGACCCGTGACGGCGGTCGACCACGCCGGGGGCGCGAGCAGCACCGGCCTGCCAGCTCGATCGGTCGACGGCCTTGCCTGCTGGTCGCGTGAGCACGTGCTCTGGCTCGGGTTCGATCGACCCCGCGCAGCCAACGCGGTCGACGGCACGCTGGCGACCGCACTCGCCGGTGCGCTCGCCCGGGCCGGAGAGGACGAGCGGGTGCGCGCGGTGGTGCTCACCGGGCTCGGCGGCCGGGTGTTCAGCGCCGGCATCGATGTGCGCAATCCGGGAGGACTCGATCACGAGGCGCTATCGACCTATCGTCGAACGACGGTCGAGACCTGCATGAAGGCGATCCTCGCGTTCGACAAGCCGCTGGTGGCGGCGGTCGGCGGACCGGCGGTGGGGCTGGGCTGCATGCTGGCACTGCTGGCCGACCGGGTGCTCGCCTCCGATACGGCTTACCTGTCGCTGCCGGAAATCGACATCGGGATACCCACGTTTCTGGGGGTTTCGATCCTGCGATTCACCAGCGGGGCAGCGGTGGCGAGGGATCTGGTGCTCACCGGTCGGCGCCTGGCCGCGAGCGAGGCGCTGCAGCGTGGCGTGATTGCCTGCTGCGTCGAGGCCGCCGAGCTGGATGCGGCCGCGCAGGCAGAGGCACGGGCGCTCGCGTCCAAGCCGGCGACCACCTATGCACTCGCCAAGCAGTGGATCGCACGCGGGCTGCGCGAGGACATCGATGCGGGCAATGCACGGGCGGCTGAGGTTCAGCCGCAGCTGGAGGCCGCTGCAAGGGCACGCGAGGCCGCAGCGGGCGGACAAGACACGGAGGGGCGGTAGAAATGGAGACGCTGGCGCTGGATGTCGAACTGAGCGAGGAACTGCAGGCCATGCGTGCCGCGGTTCGTTCATTCGTGACCGGGGAACTGGGGCCGTGGGCAGAGGAGATTGATCGGACGGGCGAGATACCGGAGGCGTTGTATCCGGTGCTCCAGCGCAACGGCTACTGCGGCATGCGGCTGCCGGTCGAGTATGGCGGCGGCGGGTTGAGCCTGTTCCAGTATTGCATCGCTCTGGAGGAGTTCAGCCGCCTGCACCGTGCATTCACGATCGCTGCAAACTATTCGAGCGGCATGACCCCGATGGCGCTCACCCGGCACGGGACGCCCGAGCAGAAGGAAAGGTATCTGCCGCGCTTCGCTCGCGGGGAAATCAAGTCGGGCTTCGCGCTGACCGAACCCGAGGCTGGCTCCGATCCGGCCGGCATGCGCACGCGCGCCGAACGCCACGGTGACACCTGGGTGCTGAACGGGCGCAAGCACTACATCAGCGGCGGTCATGTGGCTGATGTGATCATGGTGATGGCAGTGACCGATCCACAGAAGCGTGCGCGCGGCGGCATCACGGCGTTCCTGGTCGACCGGAACACGCCCGGGTTCAAGGTCACGCGGGTGGACACGACGATCGCCACCGACGCGATCAAGCTCGCCGAACTCACCTTCGAGAACTGCGAGCTGCCCGAGGGTGCGGTACTGGGCGAGGTGGGCGCCGGGTTCAAGGTGGCCATGCGCTCGCTCAACGACGGCCGGCTGTCGGTGTCATGCTCCTGCGTGGGAGCGGCAGAGAGTCTGCTCTCGATGGCCACCGAGCATTCGAAGAACCGGCGAACGTTCGGCAAGCTACTGGCCGAGCGGCAGGCGATCCAGTGGATGCTGGCCGATTCCGCGATGGAAATCGCGGCCGCCCGTGCGCTGGCCTACGACACGCTGCGCAGGCTCGAATCGGGGAAGAACGTCGGGTCCGCGGGCAGCATGTGCAAGCTGTTCTGTTCCGAGATGGTGGGGCGCGTGGTCGATCGCGTAGTGCAGATTCACGGCGGAATGGGTGTGATTCGCGGCTTTCCGGTGGAGCGCTTCTATCGCGACGTGCGTCACTACCGGGTGGGCGAGGGTGCCTCGGAGATCCAGCGGATCGTTATCGCACGCGATCTCCTTCGCGGCATCGACATCAGCGAGTGAGGGGCGCGATGGGGGACAGTCGAGCGGCCATCGCCGGTATCGGTGAGAGCCAGGTCGGGAAGGTGCCCGGACGCTCTGCGCTGCAACTGCAGTCCGACGCCGCTGTCGCTGCGCTGGCCGACGCCGGGCTCGCCTTGTCCGATGTCGATGCGGTCTTCACGACCCCGGTGCGTGTCGAGCACTGGAACATGCCGGCCGGGGTGGTGGCCGGATTCTTCGGCATACAGCCCAGCTACCTGTCAACGGTCGACCTGGCGGGGGCGTCGGGTTGTTCGATGATCGACCAGGCGGTCGCCGCGGTCGAGTCGGGGCGTTGCGAAGTCGCCTTGTGCGTGGCCGGGCAAAACCTGCTGTCCAATCGCTCGCGATCGCAGGCGGTGCAAAGCATGGCCGAACGCGGCAGCGGCCATCCGCAGTTCGAGGTGCCCTACGGTCCACTGGTGCCCTCGCTGTATGCGTTGATTGCCCAGCGCCACATGCATGAATACGGCACGAAGCCGGAGCAGCTGGCGGCAGTTGCCTCCACGATCCGGCGTCACGCGAGCCTGAACCCGAATGCACACAAGCGCGATCCGATCTCGATCGACGACGTGCTCGCCTCGAGGATGGTCACCTCCCCGCTTCATGTGCTCGATTGCGCGATCGTGTCCGACGGCGCTGCCGCGGCGGTGGTGACCAGGGCGGAGCGTGCGCGGTCGCTGCGGCGCACGCCGGTCTATCTGCGGGGCTCAGGCTACGGGTTGCGCCACGGCTATGTCGGGGATGCGAAGACGCTCACGTCCTCCGGCGCGGTGGATTCCGGTCGGACGGCGTTTCGCAAAGCGGGTATGACGCCTGCCGATGTCGACGTCGCGGAGATCTACGACTGCTTCACGATCACGGTGATCGTGGAGTTGGAGGATCTCGGGTTCTGCCCGAAGGGCGAGGGCGGGCGCTTCGTCGAGGACGGCAACATCGGACTCGAGGGCTCGCTCCCCATCACCACCCATGGCGGCCTGCTGTCGGGCGGACATCCAGGGCTCGGGGGCGGCTTCTTCCACGTGCTGGAGGCCGTGCGGCAGCTGCGGGGCGAGGCGGGTGAGCGGCAAGTGCGCGATGCGGAAGTTGCGCTGGTGCACGGCAACGGCGGCGTGGTCAGCGTGCACTGCACGCTGTTGCTGTCGAACAGTCCGTCGTGAGCGACCACGTCCTCGTCATGGAACGGAGCCTGGGATGTCGAATGCAGTGAAGCCCGCCCCGGCGGGCGATCCGGCCACGCGAGAGTACTGGGAGGCTGCGAGCCGCGGCGAGTTCAGGATTCCGCTTTGCACGGCCTGCGGCCGCCACCACCTGTATCCGCGGACGATCTGTCCGCACTGCGGATCGTCGGCGCTGGCGTGGTCGGACAGCCCCGGTACCGGGGAGGTCTATTCGTACACGGTCGTGCATCGGGCGCCAAGCCCTGCATTCGAGGCTGACGTTCCCTATGTCGTCGCCGTGATCCAGCTCGACGAGGGACCGCATCTGATGACCAACCTCCTGGACATCACCCCGGAGGCGGTTCGCATTGGTCAGCGCGTGCGGGTGGCGTTCCGCGCAGCGGGCGAGGACGGGGCGCTGATCCCGGTGTTCAAGCCGGACGAAGGTCCGGGCGCGCCTTGAGGGGTGGACGATGCGGCTGACGCGGATCGCGGCGGAGTCGTTCCCGCTGACCACGAACATGAGCAACTCGCGCCGGGCGCTGAAGGAAATCCGGATCACGGCCGTGGCGGTGGAGTGCGACGTGGTCCGCGAGGGCAAGCGCCTGGTCGGCTACGGCTACAGTTCGTTTGGCCGACCGTCCTGCCACACCCAGATTCGCGAGCGCATGGCACCCCGTGTCATGGCGGCGCCGCCCGAGGCGCTGCTCGACGAGGCAGGCGAGAACTTCGATCCGATCCGGATCTGGTCTCACGCCGCGGCCGACGAGAAGCCGGCGGGACATGCGGAGCGCTCGGTGGCGATCGGCACGCTGGACCTTGCTGTCTGGGATCTGGTCGCCAAGATCGAGGGCATGCCCCTGCACCGCGTCCTCGCCGAGCGGTACGGCGGCGGCGAGGTGCGCGAGTCGGTGTTCTGCTACGTGGGCGGCGGATGGTATCGCCCCGGCCAGACTCTGGCCGACCTGCAAGCCGAGATGCGGGCTCATCTCGATGCGGGCTACACGCAGGTCAAGATGAAGGTCGGAGGGCTTTCACGGGTCGAGGACTGCGCCCGGGTCGAGGCGGTGCTGAAGGTGGTCGGGTCTGGAGACCATCTGGCTGTCGATGCCAATGCCGTGTTCGATCAGCGCATGGCGCTGGAGCGTGCTGCCTCGCTCGCGCCGTACGGGCTGCGCTGGTTCGAAGAGCCTTGCAACCCGCTCGACTACGAGGCCTACAAGGCGGTGGCGGCGAGCTACGGTCCGCCGATCGCCTCGGGTGAGTGCCTGTCGGGCGCGCAGGAACTGGATAACTTCCTGCGCTATTCGGCGCTGCGGCCCGATCGCGATATCCTGCAGCTCGATCCGCCGCTGTCCTATGGCGTGACCGAGTACCTGCAGATCCTCCGCGTCGCCCAGCAGCACGGATTCAGTCGCGTATCGCTGTGGCCGCATGGCGGCAACCTGATGAGCCTGCACGTGGCTGGGGGGCTGGGGCTGGGCGGTAGCGAGTCTTATCCGGGGGTTTTCGGTGCCTTTGGCGGCTTCAATCGCGAGGTGACGATCGAGCGTGGCTACGCGCGCCTGCCGAAGTCTCCCGGGCTGGGGTTCGAGGAAAAGCCCGAACTCTTGCCGCTGCTGCGCTCGCTGATCTGACGCGATCCTTGCTCGAGCGGGGTATTGGTCGGTCGCGACCGCGACTATCCAGGTGCCGCTCGAGCAGCTATCAGCCCAGCCCCGCCTTCTTCATGATCGCCGCATGGATCGCGTCGTCCAGCGTCTCGCCACGGCCCAGGCCTTCGGCGTGCCGGAAGGCCGCGATCGCGCGGCGGGTGTTCTGGCCCAGGATGCCGTCGGGCTCGCCGGGGTTGTGGCCGAGGTAGAGCAGGGCCCCTTGCGCGGCGCGCGTGCGGAAGTCCCGGCTCACGCCGCCGGCGAAGCGCTCGAACGCGGCCTTCAGGCGCACGTCGTACTGGTGCTTCCAGTAGTTCGAGCCGTTGTAGCGGCGGGCGAAGCCTGCCCAGTCGCGCGTGCGCAGCCGTGCGTCCAGCCCCTCGCTTCGGATGAAGCCGGCCATGCCGGCCAGTTGCGCCGCCTCGGACTCGCACATGCGCCGCACCATGTCGGCCGCGCTGGCGTAGCCGGATACCTGCGCATTGAACCCCATGACCTGACCCAGTCCCCACGAGGCGCTGCGCAGGGCGGGCTCCTCGCCCAGCCCGGCGTCGCGGCACAGCGCGAGCGCCCGCGCGAGGCGATCGTATTCACCGGCCCCCCCGACATATCCGCCGCCGGTCTTCGCGCTGAGGTCGGGGGCGACCGCCGCGAACCGACCCGAGGTTTCGCGATGGAAGATGTGGCGCTCGAACAGGACTTTCGGCCGCCGATCGGGCAGGAAGCCGAAGCCCCGGCTCTCCACCGCCAGCACCGCCTCCAGCGCGGGCAGGTCGGCGGTCGGGTCCAGCCCCAGCCGGTCAAGGGCCGCCAGAAGGTCGGCCTGTACGAGCGGCGTGCCTTTTCCGGCGAAGCGCATGGAATCAGTCCGCCCGCGCCCCGGAGCTCTTCACCACCTGCGCGAAGCGCTGCTGCTCGTCGCGGATGAGCGCGGCCAGCGCCTCGGGCGTGCTGCTGGCCGGGCTGGTGCCCTGGGTGGCGAGCGCCGAGAGCAGTTCGGTCGAGCGCGAGGCCTGCACGATCGCGCCATTCAGCCGGGCGATCACCGCAGGCGGCGTGCGCGCGGGCACGAGGAAAGCGTTCCACAGCGAGAACGGGATGTCCGGACCACCGGCATCGCGCGTGGTGGGCGTGTCGCCGAAGGCCTCCACCCGCGCATTGCCGGTGACGGCCAGCGCGCGCAGTCGACCGGCCTTCACGTGTCCCACCACGGTGCCGATGCCGCTGAAGGCCATCTGGATCTGGCCGGCGAGGAGGTCCACCGCGACCGGGGCCGCGCCCTTGTAGGGCACGTGCACCGTCTCGATACCGGCCCCGCGCGAGAACAGATGGCCGGCCAGATGCTGGATGCTGCCGTTGCCCAGCGACCCGTAGCTGAGCGCGTTGGGGTTCTGCTTCGCCCAGGCGATCAGCTCGCGCACGCTGCGCGCCGGCACCGAGGGGTGCACCACCAGCACCAGCGGGTTCATCGTCGCCAGCGACACCGGCGCGAAGTCGCGGATCGCGTCGTAGGGCAGCTTGTCGTAGATGAACGGGTTGATCGAGACCGTGGACACGTTGGTCTGGATCACCGTGTAGCCGTCGGGCGCCGCACGCGCGGTGAGTTCCATCGCGATGATGCCTGCCGCGCCACCGCGGTTGTCGACCAGCACCGGCTGGCCCAGCGACTCGGCCAGCCGCGAGGCATAGGTGCGCGCGACGAAATCCGCGCCGCCGCCGGGCGGCACCGGCACGATCATCCGCAGCGCGCGCGAGGGGAAGGGGCCGGGCGTGGCGGGTTGCGCCAGGGCGGCCGTTGGCAGCAGGAGTAACGGCAGCGCCTTCGCCAGGGCCATCGTCGGCACTCCCCGCGCGAGTTCTCGCGCGTGCCGCGGGCGCGTCTTGCATGTCGGGCTGGGCGCCGTCGCGGCGGTCAGCGTCAAGGTGGCGCCTGGGAGCTGCACTGCCGTACGGGGTTGTTCGGTTCGTCGCGTCATGCGCACGCCCTCCGTGTCCGAGGCGATGCGGAGACTGTAGCACTGTCGCCGCGGCGGGGCTCATGGCCCAGGGGTCCTTCGCAGGGGAGGCGAGGACGACGTTGAGGCGTGCAGCGGGATGTTCCGCGCGCTGACGAGTGGCGGCTGATCTCGCAGCATCGCGGGTACATGGTTCGCGGCGCTCGCGCGCCCATCGGTGGCCCTCATCGACGAACGCTAGAGCCGGTCTACCCGGAGAGCGGGCGGGCGTGTCCAGCTGCGGGTCAGGAAGCCCCGGTGCGGGAGCAAAGCGCTTGCTTGACATTCGCTTATGAGCGAATATGCCCGAGTTGGTCGTTCACCACTACCTGACCGATCGCGGAGCTGATCTTTTCCAGGACTGGCTCGATCGCTTGCCGGACCTCGCCGCACGGATCGCGATCCAGCGGCGAATCGACAGGGCTCGAGGTGGAAACCTCGGGGATCACCGGGCCTGCGGAGCGAGTGTGTGGGAGTTTCGGATTGATGTCGGGCCTGGCTATCGCGTGTACTTCACCTCAGTGGGGCGGAACACGCTCCTGATCCTTTGCGCGGGAAGCAAGCGTACCCAGCGGAAGGACATCGAGCGCGCGGTCCGACTTCAATCCGACCACGCACGGAGAGCCGAATGAGAACCCAATCGCACCGACGCCCCGCATCTCGGGTGAAGCCAGACGATGGATCCCGATCGCCCCTGACTGGCGGCGGGACTGTGTCGCGTGATCACGCCGAGGCGACGGTCGAGAGCTTCCGCCGCGACCCGCGCTTCGCGGCGGAGTACCTGAACGCCGTGCTGGCCGACGGCGACCAGGCTGAATTGATGCTTGCCCTGCGCTACATGGCCCAGGCCTTCGGTGGCGTGTCCGGACTTGCATCCAGCGCGGGACTCAACGCGACGACGCTCTACCGAACGCTGTCGCCCAGCGGGAACCCGGAGCTTCGAAGCATCAGGGCACTGCTGGAGGCGATGGGCATGCGGCTCGCCGTGCAGCCCCTCGGTACGGGTTCCAGGGCTCGTATGCGGTAAGGGCAGGGGCGGCGAGGTTCGTGAGCACGCCTGGAAGCGACAAGGTTCCACGGGCGAGGCGCTCCGGAATCACCACTCGTCGTGCAACAACAGCACAGCCCAGAAGAGCCCCGCCACGAGGCTTCACAGCAGAACGTTCCACCACATGCAGCGAAAACTGCGGACGTAGGCGTGCTCCGGGTTCGATCGCAGGTAGACCACGGGCACGGCGTCTCCGAGGCGGGTTGCGTTCGATCGGGGTGGCCACCTTCGCGCCCTCCGAAACCCTAGCGTCGGCCCTGCGCCGGGCCGATCAGGCGCTCTACCGCGCGAAGCGCGAGGGACGCGATCGGGTGACCCTGGCCGACAGCGACCCGGAGTCCCCGCCGGAGGATTCGGCACCGCGGTCCTGATCGGTGGTTGCCGCCGGAGCGCCTGCGGAGTCGTCCTGCTGCGCCGCGGTCCGGGAGGCCGGGGCGGCCTGCGCCCCAAGGGTCTTCATGCAGGGCGAGGCTCCGCGCCTCGAACCCTCGCGATGCCACCCGCGCGAGCGGACAGGACGCTACTGGATCGGAAGCTTGTTCTCGCGAATCAGAGCGGCCATCCTGGCGATGTCGTTCCGCATGAAGGCGGCCAGCTCCGGAGGACCATCGACCGCGACCCCATAGCCCAGCTCGCCGAGCCGGCGAGCGAGTTCGGTCTTGGCCATGGCACGCACGGTGGCCTTGTGCACTGCACCGACGATCTCCGCCGAGGTCCTGGCCGGCAGGAGGATCGCCGCCCAGGCGCTGAATTCGAAACCGGGTATCGACTCGCCGACCGCCGGAACGGCGGGCAGCAACGGCACTCTCCGGGCGCTGGTGACGGCCAGCGCGCGTAGTCGACCGCTCTGCAGGTGCGGCAACGCGGTCGATAGCGGAGCGCCGTAGAGCAGGGTTTCGCCGGAGGTGACCGAGGTGAGGGCTGGGCCGCCGCCCACGTAGGGCACGTGCAGCATGTCGAGCCGGGCCTGGCTGCGAAAGAGCTCGGCCGACATGAAGGTACCGCTGCCTGCGCCCGCGGTGGCGTAGGTAATGGCGCCCGGCCGCTTGCGCGCGAGCGCGATCAGATCGCCGAGGCTTTTCACCGGGAGCGAGGGGTGTACGACCAGCACATAGGGCGAGAGCGCGAGCGACGTGACCGGCTGGAAGTCCTGCAGAAGGTCGTAGCCTGGCGTGCGGTAGAGCGTGACGTTGACCGTGTGGTTGTTGTTGATCTGCAGCAGCGTGTGTCCATCGGGCGCAGCGCGCGCCACCAGCGCAGCACCGATGTTGCCGCCCGCGCCGGCTCGGTTCTCGACCAGTACGGGATGCCCGAACTCTTCGGCCAGCCCGGGTGCCACGATACGGGCGATGGTGTCGACGGCGCTGCCGGGAGAACTGGGCACGATGTAGCGCACGGGCCGGGCGGGGAAGGTCTGCGCGTACGCGCACGGGAGGGTTAGCCCGAGGGCGAGCGCGGCCGCGAGGCGCAGGGCGCTTCCGGCGCCTGCCCGCCAGCCTGCTGACCGTGCGTGCGGCAACCGAGGCGGCGGCGCCCCGATGGGCGCGGCTCGCGCAACGGGGGCGTGCCGCACGGCACCGCAGCGTGGCAGGGTGGGGTCTACAACGTGCGGCAGGGGGGCGCTGCAGTGGGTGGGTGTCATCGCGCAAGTCTCTCTCAGCCGGCCAGCGGCAACGTCACCACGCGGCCGGTCTCGGCGGCGAGCTGTATCCCCAGCGTGGTCTCCAGCGTCGCCCGTGCCTGGCGAGGCGTAGCCAAATGGCAGGGCTTGCCGGTGATCAGGTGATCCAGCCACGCGCGCGTTTCGTTGGCGATCGCGCCGTGAAACTCCCCCAGCGCCCAGTCGCCCGGGGTGCCGCTGTTGAGAAACACCATGTTCACCTCGTGCCCGGGCAGATAGACGTGGGGGATGCCCTTGTTCGTGTACATGAGCTGATCGGTGTGGTCGTCGTCGATGATCAGCACGCCCTCGGTGCCAACCATCTCGAAGCGGGTGGCATGGCCGAGCACCGGAAACTTCTCGGGCAGTGCATAGCTGACGGCAAAATTGGCGACGGTGCCGTCGGAATAGGTGACGATCGCGTAGGTGACGTCATCAACGTCGAAACCGGACTTCGCGAGGACACCGCGCTTGCCGCGGGCGACGATCTCCACCGGGGTGGCGCCGTCGAGCATCCAGTTGACGATGTCCACGTAGTAGGTGAGCGCGTCGACCACCGGGGTGGCCTCGCGGTCGCGCTGGAGGATCGCCAGCCCGTTGGCGCGGTTGTTGTACAGGCGGGCGGAGATGCCGGTCACCGACCCCATGCGTCCCTGCAGGATCTGCTCGCGCGCCAGCATCCAGCGCAAGTCCTTGAAGCGGCGGCTGTAGCCGACATGCACCTCGACGCCTGCACGCTCGGCGGCGGCGATGATGCAGTCGGCATCGGTGATCGACAGGGCGATGGGTTTCTCCACCAGCACCGGCTTGCCCAGTTCGATGGCCTGCAGGATGGGAGTCAGGTGCTCGCCTTCGGGCGTGGACACGATCACCGCATCGACCTCTTCGCGCGCAATGACCTCTGCGTTGTCGGCCGTGTGGAACTGAGCACCCGATCCGTCCGCAAGCGCGCGGGCATGGTCCGGGTTCAGGTCGGAGACGCCGACGAACGTCACGGCCGGATGCGAGAGCGCCTGGCGCGTGCGTATGCTGCCGATGCGGCCCGAGCCCACGACGGCGATGCCGATGTCCTTGCGCATGGTGTGCTCCAGTGGATCGATCGGGACAGGATATCGCGTCGAGGCTGCGTTGGTCGGTGCGCTTTCCTGGCTCCGCCGTGGCGATCGACCCGGATGAAATCCCGGTGCTTGCTACCACTCGTCGTGCAGCAACAGCACGGCCCAGAAGAGCCCCGCCACGATGCTCCACAGCAGCACGTTCCACCACATGCAGCGAAAACTGCGTACGTAAGCGTGCTCCGGGTTCGATCGCAGGTAGACCACCGGAACGGCGTCTCCGAGGCGGGTGGCGTTCGATCGGGGACCCTCGGCGCGGAAGGTGTGGGACTTCCCTTCGTGGTCGGTGAAGTTCACCACGGGGTAGTCGATCGTGGCCTCGAAGCCCTCAACGAGTCTGTGCCCGACGACCCGGCCCGTGGCCGTGCCGCCTGACCGCAGTACTGCGAGACGCCTCGCCACCTGCTGCGCGATGATGGCCGTGACGGCGAGCGTGACGGCCAGCACGTAGTAGACATACATGTGCGTGGGCTCTTCCTGTTCGAGGCACGCCGGGGATCCGCTCCCCGGCCGGTGCGCACGGGATGCCCGATTATCGCGCGAGGAAGCCCGACGGCGGTGCTCGCGTATACCCGCGCGGAGCGGATGACGCGTTGCGGGCCGGTCGGGTTGATGCGTGCTCGCCGTGGAGGATCGCGACGCCACACGGTCCCGTTACACTACGCCGTGCGGTCCAACCCCGCACCGTCATCCCGGCGAGCGCCTGTCGTGAACGTCCAAGCCCAAGCGTCGCCTCCCACGCCTGCGACCCATGGACCCGCAGAACCCTCCGCCTGGGTGCGACGCTGGTCGGCCTGCGTATCGATGGGCCCGGTGCTCGATCTCGCCTGCGGGGGAGGCCGGCATGCGCGCCTGTTCGCCGAGCGCGGTCTGCCGGTGGTTGCGGTCGATCGCCAGCCGGTGGCGCTTCCCGGGATCGAGTTCATCCTCGCCGACCTCGAGGATGGCAGCCCGTGGCCTCTGGGCGATCGGCGATTCGCGGCGATCGTGGTCACGAACTATCTCCATCGCCCGCTGTTTCCGCACATCGCGGCGGCGCTCGATGAGGGCGGCCTGCTGATCTACGAGACGTTCATGCTCGGCAACGAGCGGTTCGGGCGCCCGTCCAGTCCCCGGTTCCTGCTGCGCCCGGGCGAACTGCTCCAGGCGTTTCCCGAGCTCACGCCGATCGCCTTCGAGCAGGGACAGGTCGACCGACCGAAGCCGGCGGTCGTGCAGCGGCTGGTGGCCGTGCGCGGCGAGGCCAGCGGTACGCGGATCACCGCCTAGACGGTTCTTCGGCCGCGATTCGCGCGACGGGCTGTCCGGTACAGGGGCGCGGGCACTCGCGTCCGTGGAGTCGATGCGGGAGGTACTGCCCGCGCCGGGTTATCCCGGTCGCCGTGGGGGACACGCGCTGCAACGCGTGT
>CAIKXV010000222.1 GCA_903831455.1 uncultured Pseudomonadota bacterium
CCCGCCCCGCGGCGGCTGTAGGCGCGATCGATGATCTCCAGGCGCCCGTCCGGGTGCTCGACGAGCGCGCTGAGGCTCTCCACCCAGTCGCCGTCGTTGCAGTAGAGCACGCCTTCGACCTCGCGCATCTCGGCATGGTGGATGTGGCCGCAGACGACGCCATCGAGTCCCCTGCGCTTCGCCTCGCGGGCGACGGCCTCCTCGAAGCTGGAGATGTAGCTCACCGCGCGCTTGACGCGCAGCTTGACGGTCCGCGAGAGGCTCCAGTAGGGCAGCCCGATGCGGGCCCGCAGGCTGTTCAGGTGCTGGTTGACCCTGAGCAGGCAGGTGTAGGCGGCGTCGCCCAGCAGGGCGAGCCAGCGCGCGCACTGCACCACGCCGTCGAACAGGTCGCCGTGGGTGACCCAGAGCCGCCGCCCGTCCGCCGTGACGTGCACGCAATCCTCGACGACCTCGACGCCCCCGAAGCTGTGGAGGGTGTAGCGCCGCGCGAACTCGTCGTGGTTGCCAGGAACGAAGATCACGCGCGTGCCCTTTCGCGCCTTGCGCAGGATCTTCTGCACCACGTCGTTGTGCGCCTGCGGCCAGTACCAGCGCCGGCGCAGTTGCCACCCGTCGATGATGTCGCCGACGAGGTAGAGCGTCTCGCAGCGCAGGTCGCGCAGGAATTCGAGCAGCGCCTCGGCCTGGCAGCCGGGCGTGCCGAGGTGGATGTCCGAAATCCACACCGTTCGCACGCGCAGGCGTTCGGGGTCGCTGTTCGCGTCCTCGTCGGGCAGGGCAGTCGCGCGCGTATCCATGCGCGCGATCATGCGCAGCGCGCGTGACACGGTGATGACCGCGCGACCGGCCCCTGCACGACCTCGGCCTTCGTGCCCCGCCCCCCGGCGGCGCGAGCCTCGCGCCGCCGCGGCTGGCGGCACCGCCGATGCGGGGCGGTGGACTCGCCGGAGTCGTGCGCGCCGGAGCGCCGCCGTTCCGACGCGCGGGGGCTACTCGGCCCGCGCGCCCGAGAGGCGGATCAGCTTCGCGTACTTGTCGATCTCGGTGCGGAAGAACGCCGCGAAGTCGGTCGGCCCCATCGCGACCGCCTCCGCCCCGTCGCGCGCCATCGCCGCGCGCACGTCGGCCGCGCCCTGGGCCTTCATCACGTCCTCGTGCCATTTCGCGAGCACCCCGGCCGGCACGCCTGCGGGCAGGAAGACGCCGTACCACGCATCGGTCTCGAAGCCGGGATAGACCGAGGCCATGGTGGGCAGCCCCGGCATCACGGCCGATGGGGTGGTCGTGGTGACCGCCAGCCCGCGCAGTCGGCCGGACTTCAGGTGCGGCTGTGCACCGATCGCCCCCACGAAGCCCATGTCCACCTCGCCCGCCAGCAGCGCGGAGAATACGGCACCCGCTCCCTTGTACGGGATGTGCTCGACGCGGATGCGCGCGAGTTCACCCAGATACACGCCGGAGAGGTGGCTCGTGGTGCCGCTGCCGTTGGAGCCGAAGTTGATGCCTCCGGGCCTGCGCCGCGCCAGTTCGACCAGTTCCCGCACGCTGCGGGCCGGCACCGAAGGATGCACCACCAGCACCAGCGGCACGCGCGCGACCAGTGCCACGGGTGCGAGATCGGTCAGTGCCGAATAGCCGGCCTTCGGATACAGCGTGACGTTGACCGCCAGCGAGTTGGTGGTGAGCATCGCGGTATGGCCATCGGCCACCGCGCGGGCCGTGGTCTCCGCGCCCACGTTGCCCCCCGCGCCGGTGCGGTTCTCCACGACCACCGGCCGGCCCCAGGCCTCGCCGAGCTTGAGTGCGAACAGGCGGCCGAGCACGTCCGCACCTCCGCCGGGCGCGAAAGGCACGATCAGGCGCACCGCACGCGCGGGAAACGCCGGGGCGGTCGACGTCTGGGCACAGGCCATCGCGCTCGCACCGGCGAGCAGCGCGACGCACCCCGCCCTGGCGAGGCCGCGCGCCCGGCCACGTCCCGTCCGCGGGGTACCCGCCACCCGGGTCGTCCCTTGCGGGTTCCGCCGGCGTGCCCGCTCCCCTGTCCTCATGCTCCCGAATCCGTGCATCGCAAGCTCCTCCCCGTGTCCACCATGGCCCGACGGCCCGCGCTCTCGCGCGGGCCGTACCGTGCGGCATCCTGCCACCCGCGCCGCATCAGAAGTTTGCCTGCCGGAACAGCGCGGCCGCCGCCGCCGCCAGCCAGCGTCGTCCGGGGCTCGCGGGGTCGGCCTCGAGGTGCACGCTCACCCGACGCACTGCGGGTCTTCCCCCGGGCTCACCCTCGCCCTGGATCAGCACGCGGTAGAGCGCCTCGGCCGGCGGCAGGCCGCCGTTGCGATCGGGTGGCAGGACGGCCACCGGCCCACCGCGCGGCTGCGCCAGCAACTGGTGGGGCAGGCGCTGCACGCGCGCCGGATCGATCGCCGCGATGCGTCCCCTGAGCAAGGCTCCGGTGCCCGCGACGACCACCGTCGCCTGCCCGTCGGGCCGAATGCGCGACAGGTCGGCCTCCGCGACGAGCGCTTCGACCTCCCACGCACCGGGACGGACGATCCAGGCGATCGGCGTCGCCGGATCCACCCAGGTGCCGGGGGCGAGCAGCGGGTCGAGATCGCTCACCCGCCCTCCCCGCTCGGCCACGACGCGAAGGCGCGCGAGTTCGGTCGCGCGCGCGCCCGCCTCGGCCGTCCATCGCTGCCGTTGCCGCTCGGCGATCACCTGGCGCGCGGCACCCTCCTGCTCCAGCCCCACGGCCCCTCCGGCCGCGCGGCGATACCCCTCGGCCACTGCGAGTGCACGGCGTCGCTCGTCCTCCTCGCGCGGCGCATGCAGCTCGGCCACGACCGTGCCGGCCTCGACGCTGTCGCCTTCGCTCACCAGCACCCGCTCGAGTCGCCCGGCGAAGGGCGTGTAGACCGCCTGTTCGTCCGCCGCACGCAGCACCCCGGGTGCTTGCACCCGTGTCGGCCACGGCAGCAGCAGCGCGAGCAGCAGTCCCCCGGCCGCGAGCAGCGCGAACGCCTTGCGCCGTCTGCTGACCTGCCCGCGCAGCGACGACCACGCCCTGAGTTCCATGGCCACGGGGCGCAGGATGAAGATCCAGATCTCCACGGCGAACAGGAACAGGCCCAGCGCCTTGAAGAACACGTGGTAGACGAGCAGCGCGATGCCGGTGAACACCACCAGCCGGTAGAGCCAGGTGGCGAGCGCGAAGATCACGAGCAGTCGAGCCCGCCCGGGGGGCAGGTTCTCGGGGGGCGGCGCGTCCACGCCCAGCACCACGCGGCGCAGCCAGCGGCGGGCCCAGGCGCCGGCGCGCTCGTGCAGCGCGGGAAAATCGAGCCAGTCGCACAGGATGAAATAGCCGTCGAAACGCATGAACGGGCTGGCATTGACCAGCAGCGTCCAGGTCCACGAGGTCGTCGCGAGCAGGAATGCCGCCTGCCGCAGCCCTCCGTCGGGCAGCAGGCACCATAGCAGCGTGGCCCATGCGGCCAGCGCGAATTCCGCGAGTACGCCCGCGCTGGCAATCGCCAGTCGGTCGCGCGCCGCCGACAGCTTCCAGCCCTCGCCGGTATCGGTGTAGGCCATCGGCCACAGCACCACCAGCGCAATGCCCATGTGGCCCACGCGCACGCCGTGCCGCGTGGCGGTGAGCGCGTGCGAGAACTCGTGCACGGCCTTCGAGAACGCGAGCGCCAGCAGGATGGTCAGGCCACCCTCCCAGCTGAGGAGCCCGCGCACGCCGACCACGACCTCGTCCCATTGCCGGCTCGCCAGCAACAACCCGGCAAGCCCCGCGCACGCGGTCAGCACCAGGAAGCCGCGCGTCCACAGGAAGGCCAGGCGCGGGGCGAGCCGTGCGAGCAGCGCCTGCGGACGCAGCAGCGGGATGCGCAGGAACAGGTAATGGTGAAGCCACCAGCGCCAGCCGAATCGCCGCTGGCGTGTGCGCGGCTGCACGTCGCGCAGCAGTTGCTGCTCGCGAAGGAAGCGCGCGAACCCGTCGACATCGGCGGCCTGCGCGGCGAGCGTGGTGTGCGCCCGGATGTCCTCGGCGATGCGGGACGCATCGCCCAGCGACCAGCGCAGCAGCATCTCGAACTCGAGCCAGCCGATGCGGCAGAAGCGGTTGCTGACCGGATCGGCGATGTGCCAGGCGGGCGAGCCGTCCGGATTGTCGCCGGCGCGGTGCAGGCGCAGTTCCTCGCGCAGGGCAGGCCAGCCGTGGTCGACCGCAGGCGGGCCGCCCATGGGCGGGCCCTGCGTGGCCACGCTTCCTAGCACCCGCACCACTCCCGGGCCGCCGCGATCGGTCGGCGCAGCAGCAGGTAGCCGAGCACGGTCCAGTCGCCCGCGATGCGCACCGTCCCGCGCAACCCGACCCGAGCCTCGCCGACATCCCCGTCGAGGCGGCCGCGCACGCGATAGCCGGCGACACCCTCCGGGGATTCCACGACCTGGTACGACGCGTGCTCGAGCATGCCCGACAGCGGCTGCAACGGCGCGACCCTCAGGAACAGCGTCAACGGGACGCCCGGGGCCAGGTTGATCGCATCGGCCACTGGCACCCAGGCCTGCAGTCCCAGCCGTCCGGGATCGCTCAGCAGCCCGATCCGCTCGCCGGTCTGCACCGGCCTGCCCGCCCAGTCGTCCGGGCTGGAATAGACGAACACGCCATCGGCGGGCGCCAGCACCTGCAGGCGCGCGAGTTCGGCGGCCAATCCCGAGATCTCCGCCTCGCGCTCGCGCACCCGCGCCTCGGCCTGGCCCATTTCCGCGCGCGCGTCCTGCCGATCGAACGCCCGCTGCGAGGACTGCAGGAAGTCCGCCCGCGCCGTGGCCATCGACGCGCGGGCGACCGCGAGTCGGCTGCGCAGCGTGGTGTCGTCGAACTCGGCGAGCACGTCTCCCTTGCGAACCGGGGTGTTCGGGGGCACCCTGACCTGGCGGATCACGCCCGTCTGCGGGGATGCGATCACCTGGCTGTCGAGCGAGATGATTTCCGCGGGCGCGAGCGAGTACTCGCGCACCGGGATCGCCAACAGCAGCAGGGCGAGCACGGCTGCCCACCGCCCCCCGCGCGAGCGCACCACGGCCGCCATCCGCTCGACCACGGGACGGCTGCGCGCCGAGAGCGCCCACCAGGCGTGGGCAGCCGTCCGCAGGGTCTCCACCAGCCACGCCTCCGCGCTGCCGGAGACGATCTCCTGCGGCCACGGCGTCTCGCGCGCGAGCACGAGCACCGCCCGCGGCGGTCCCTCGGGACCACGCAGCGGCACGAGCAGCGCATGCGGGGGCAGCCAGTCTGCCCACGCGCCCGCCAGCGCTTCGGGCAGTGCCGTCGCATCGGCCTGCAGCGGACCCGCATCCGACGCGCGCTCCTCGAGCACCGGTCGCAACGCGAGCATCGCCTCGGCCATCCACAGCGCGAAGGGCGTGTCGGCGTCGATGGCGGCCAGCCCGGAATGCGCGGCAAGCGTGGCGCGCCCGGAACGCCCGAAGGTGACGATCGCCGCCTGTCGATACTCGACGAGGGTCCGCAGTTCGTTGCACAGCACGAACGACAGCGCGGGCAGATCGCTCGCGGCACGGATGCGCGAGGCCAGTTGCAGGTGGGCGGCCGCGGCCCGATCGCCCGCCGTCATGGTCAGCGCCGAGGCACCAGCACGCGACCGCTCATGCCCGGCAGCAGGTCGCCGCCGCTACCGTCGAAGGTGGCCTCGATCTCGATCGTCTGGCTGACCGCATCGACGCGGCCGGCGATGCGTGCCACGCGCATCGCGTGGCGACGTCCGGTCTCCTCGATGATGGCCTCGAGGCGCTCGCCCTGGCGTAGCCACGCAAGCCAGCGCGAGGGCGCATTGACCCGCGCCTTGAGCGCGCCCGAGCCGACGACGTCGATGATCGGCGCGCCTGCGGTCACGCTCTGGCCCGCCTTCACGTGGATGCGCGCCACCCGCCCCTCGAACGGCGCGCGTACCGAGCACTGCGCGATCTGCGCATCGGCCATGCGCACCTGGGCCTGCGCACGGTCCACGGCCGCTGCCGCGAGCGACACCTCGATCTCGGCGGCCGACTGCAACCCCTGCAGCCTGAGCTTCGCCTCGTGCTGCAGGCGCGCGGCCTGGGCCTCGGCCAACGCCACCTCGCGTCGCGCGACCGCCTCCGCGCATTCGAAGCGCACCAGCACACGGTCGGGCGTCACCGCGTCGCCCAGTCGCGCCTCCACGGCCGACACGCGCGCGGCAGCCGGCGCCGACATCGTGCTCTCCTGCTCTGCGACCACCAGCAGGCGCACCTCCATGTCCGACGTGCGCGCGCGCATCGCGGCGTCCGCCGGCGGCTGGGCGACCGGCTGCGCGACCGCGGTCGGGAACGGCGTGATCGCCCAGAGGATGGCGATTGCGGTCGCCGCCGCCCTGGCCCCCGCGCCCGTCACTTCGCGGCGACCTTCGGGGCGAGGGTCTGGCGCAGCCGCGGCAGCACCGACAGCACCGCCGCCTCGGCGAAGGCCGACAGCGTCCGTGCATCGGCGGAGGCCGGCAGCACGCTGGTGTAGTCGGAACTGAACAGCGCCCGGCCACCCGCGTCCGAAGCCGAGACCTGCCAGACCGCCCGGCCACCGCCCGCCGGCGGCGGCTGCAGGGACAGCCGCAGCGCAACCGATTCCTTCGCGCCGCCGAGGCCGATCTGCGCGCGGGTGAGCGCGCGCTCGACCGACTGGCGGACCACCGGCTCGTCGGCACCCTGCGCGAGGCCCGCGATCTCCACCCGCACCGGCCGGGTGGCGGGGATCTCGGCCACGCCCGAACGGAACGCCTCGCGCTCGCCCGCGAGCAGCGAGGCTTCGATCGCGCGCTGCAGTTCGGGCATCTCGGCCGAGCGCACTTCGCCCGGCAGCAGGTCGATGCCCAGCGAGTTCATCACCCGCCCGAACGACGCCTGCGCCGATGCGTAGGCGGTCGCCTGCTGGTAGCGGGACACGAGCGCCCGGCTCTCGGTACGCAGTGCCTCGAGTTCGCTCTCCAGCCGACTGGCCGTGCTGGTGCGGGCAATGGCCGCGAGGCGCTGGTCGACCTGGGTGGATTCCCGCGCGAGGTCATGGTCGAGCACGGTGAGCCGGTATCGCTCGACCGCGACCCTGACCTGCGTGATCACCGCCATCGACAGCGCCATCCGTCGCGCCGAGTCGGTATTCGCCCGCGCCTCGTTGGCGCGGCGCATCGTCGACCAGCCGGTCAGGCGCATCAGGTTGATGGACACGCTCGCGCCCGCATCGGCCCAGGTGTTGTTGTAGAGGTAGGTGTTGGAGTTGTAGCTCGCGCCGGCGAAGATGTTCAGGTTGGGAAACATCGTCGCCAGTTGGCGGCGCGCCTCGTGCTGGGTGATGCGGACTCGGTAGTCCTCTTCGCGCAGTTCTGGGCGCCGCGTGAGCGCCATCACCTCCAGTTCGGCGAGGTTCGTGGGCACGGCCAGCAGCGGCGGCTCGGCCACCTCCGCGATCCGTACCTCGGTCCCCGGACGCACGTTCATCAGGGCCGCCAGTTCACGGCGCGCGAACTCCATCTCCTGGCGGCGCAGGTTCACCAGCGTCATCGCGTCGAGCAGAGCGCGCTGGTAGGCGAGCGCCTGGGTCGGCGGCATCACGCCGGCCCGCTCGGCCTCGCGGGAGCGATCGATCGCGGACCGGATCGAGGCGAGCAGGGCATCGGCCTCGCCGGACAGCCGCTGTGCGGCGGCGGCGCGCCAGTAGGCGCTGCGCACGTCCTGCACGATGTTCTGCAGGATCTTGCGTCGGCGCTCCTCGGCGATGTTGACTTCGTCGGCCGCCTGCTTCGCACGGTAGTAGCTGATGCCGAAGTCCAGTGCGTTCCACGAGAATTCCGCCCGCGCGGTGCTGAAGGATCGCTCCTCCGAAGTGGACGGACGCAGGCTGACCTGGCGGTCCTCGATGCCGATGCTGGTGCCGCCGGAGTCGTTGTTCCGCGTGCGATAGCCCGCCTCGGCCACGACCCGGGGCAGCATGTCGATCCGCGAGACGTCGAGCAGCCCCTGCGAGAGCGCGATCTCCATCAGCTTGAGCCGATAGTCGAGGTTGTACTTGAGGGCGCGAGCAAGGGCGCCAGCGAAGGTGATCGGCTCGGTCAGTACCTCCTGGTCGGCGTACATCTCCGCGTGATCGCGCTTCACCCGCTCGGCGACCTGCTCGGGCGTGAGCCGCTCGGGCACCACCGTGCAGCCGGCCGCCAGCACGGCCACGACCGCGACCACGAGGGTCCGCATCCTGGGAAGTCCCGTTGCCACCTTCGATTCGTTCATGTCCGTCATCCCGTGCGTGCTCATGTGACCCGCTCCTCAACTCCGCCTGTCGCCCGCCGCCTCCGGCAGCGCGCCCTGCCGCACCACCTTCTGGATGGCAAGCACCTGCTGGCCCTCGCGCAGTCCTGCGCGCTCGAGCGCGACCTGGCGCAACTGCTGGGAGAACGCCGCCGACGTGCCGAGGGTGGCCGAGGGCGGGATCGCGACCGCCTCGATCGAATTGCCCCGCGCGAGGGCGGTGCCATCGGGCGCGAACTCCGGATCGCTCGCGGTTCGCGCCGAGTCCGATCCATCGGGTGACGCCCCGCGCTCCCCCGTACGGTCGGCCGCCTGCAGCCGGGGGAACTCGCCCCTCGCAATCGGCGCATCCGTTGTCGCCATCGATCCTGCGTTCGGGGCAGCCGACAGCGGCGAGCGGTGGTCCGGCGCGAACGGCGAGAACCCGTCGAACAGGGTCTGGGTGCCGATGATGAACGCGTTGCCCAGGGATCCGGGCCGCTCCTGGCTGGCGGCGAGCAGGTCTCGCGAGTAGCGTACCCCGTCGCGCGAGACATGCTCGGTCGGGTCCATCGAATCGGGCAGGGACAGCGACTCGCTGTGGATCTCGCTGCCCGGCGCCTGGGGCAGGCCCTGGATCAACCGGGCCAGTTCGAGCGCCATGGCCGCGGTCTCGCGAACCGCGTTCTGCACGTGGAGACCGGGATCCATCGCCAGCGGCTCCAACCGACGCGGGTCGACGTAGACGAATCGATCGTGCCGTTCGCCCTCGACCACCCGACCCTGGCTCGTGGGGGGCTGCGGCAGCGCCTCGCCGCGCAGGGTGACCGTGAGCGTGGTCGTGCTCGTGTCTCCGTCTGCATCGGTGATCGTGTAGTTGAACACGTCGACCAGCGTCGCCCCGGGACTGAGCAGCGCGACTGCAGGATTCGACGCGTTGGCGCGATAGGTATACGCCCCGCTCGCCGCCAGTTCGAGCACGCCATACGCGCCGTCGAGGGACACCCCCGGCGTGCCGGCCACGCCGCCGGCGGCGAGCCCGGTCACCGGCGCGGCCGCGACGTCCGCGCCGAGGCGGTCGGCGACATCGCCGGACCCGAGCGCGGTGACGACCTGTCCGCGGGTCTGCCGGCCCGCCGGCGTGCCGGTGGTCACGCTGGCGGAGTCGGCGCGCGCCGTCGGCGTGTCATCGACGATGCGTACGGTCAGCGTGCCTGTCGCGGTGGCCGCGGCCGTCGTCTTGTCGGTCACGAGCAGCGCGATGTCATCGGCGCTCTCGTCAGCACTGGCTCCGGCATGCGCGATGGCCGCCTTCAGCGTGTACTGGTAGGCGAGCGAGGCAACCGTAGGCGCCGACGCAGCGCCAGCGGTGACCGTGAGCCCGGTCAGCCGCAGCTGACCCTCGCCGGTGTCGATGACCGCAGACGGGCTGCCCGCCGTGAAGCCGGCAAGTTCCGCGACCGTGAAGGAGGTGCCACCGATCGTCACCGAGGCAAGGCCCGACGGCGCGGACACGCCGAGCGTACCGGTGGCGATGCGCGATTCGCCCGCCGGGCCATCCGGGGTCAGACCCGACTCGAACACCGTCGCCTGGCCGATGGCCGCGCCGTTGCCGTCGACGGCGGTGATCGCAGGCGCCGCGTCGTCGACGCCGGTGATGGTGAGCGTGAGCACCGCGGTGTCACGCCCGCCCTCGGGATCGGCGATCCGATAATTGAAACGGTCCTGCAGGGTTTCTCCCGCGGACAGCGCCTTCACCTCCGGGTGCGCGGTGTCGAGCGTATAGGTGTACGCGCCATTCGCGGAGATCGTCAGCGTGCCGTAGAGACCGGCCAGCGCGGCCCCGCCGACCGTGCCCTCGGTGCCGGCGCCCTCGACCGCGCCGGTGCGGATCGCGTCGACCGCGAGTTCGGCGTTCAGGTGGTCGGGATCGGTGTCCAGCGTGCCGCCGACGCCCGTCTTCACGTTGCCGGACACCGAGGCGGTGGTCTCCGCAAGGGTATTCGCGTCATCCGTGGCCACCGGCGGATCATTCACCGGCACGACCGTGATCACGCCCGCCAGCACGTTCGAGTCCAGCGTCGGATCCCCTCCGCCATTGCCGCCTGCGTTGGCCGCCCCGTTCACGTTGTTGCCGTCGTTGAGCACGACCGTGTAGGCACGGGTGAAGTCGTCGATGCCCAGCAGATGGCCGATCGGGTCGTTGCTGGTGTTCTCGAAGCGCAGCGCGTCGAGGATCGCCCCGATCGTCGCCGGCGTCGCCCCGGTGCCCAGCGTCACGACGAGCGAGGCCCCGCTGCCTCCCGAAGTGCCGGTCACGCCGGCAGGGCTGCCCGAGAGGCTCAGCACGTCGCCCGCGCGCCAGGTGTCGAGCGCCACGGTGATGCGACCGCCGCCGAAGGTCACCACCCCCGGCAGGTCGATGTCGGTCGCCGTGGCACCGGAGAGCAGCGCTGCGGGCGCGCTGCCCTCGGTGAACGTGGCATTCACGGTACCCGCGAGTACCGGCGCGTCGTTGCGCGGATCCACGCTGGTGGCGAGCGCCACCGGCAGCGACCAGGTGCCGGTCGGCCCCGCGCTGCCCGTGAGATCGACGCCCGTGGCGGCGACCTGCGCGCTGTCGGCCAGTCGCAGCGAGAGTCCGCCCGGCGTTCCGTTGAAGTCGGCCGCCGGCAGGAAACGCAGGCTCGCGCTGGTCGGCAGCACCACGGCGGACGCATCGCTCACCGTGCCGACATCGATCCATCCACCGCCGGTGCTGTACTGCCAGCGGCCTTCGGTGGCCGCATTCGCCGTGTTGCCGACGATCGCATAGCCCCCCAGGGCGGTTGCCGTGTTGCCGCCGCCGGCGATCCCGCTGCGGTTGTCGATCGCGTCCCCGTAGCCGAACCCGAGCGCGCCGAGCGCTGCGCCGGCGGGATTCGGGTTGTCCTCGAAGGTGGCCGCCAGCGTGGTGCCGGTCGCGGTGGGACGGTCGTTCACCGGCGAGACCGTGGTGGTCAACGTGACCGGGTTGGTCGCGTCCGAGTAGCGGGTGATGCCACCGGAGTTCGCCCCCGACACATCCGCGGTCGAACCCGTCACCACCGCAGCACCGCTGCCGTCGATCAGTCGGGCCACGAGGCTGCCGGGGGTGCCGTGGTAGTCGGCTGCGGGAACGAAGCGCAGGCGGTCGACGGATCGCAGCTGGAGCGCCGCCGCTTCGCTGACGGTGGGCAGGTTCGTCCAGCTGGTGCCATCGCTGGAGTACTGCCACGCGCCCTGCGCCGCGATCGCGGTGTTCGTGGTGATCGCCACGCCGGCGAAGGCATCGGCAGCAGTGCCGCCGGTTACCGGATGATTCACCTGGTCGTAGGCATCGGAATAGGCCGCTCCGAACAGGTTCGCCACCGTGTCCCCGGGCGGGTTGGCCCCGGCGCCGCCCGGCGAATCCTCGGGCGCTGCGGCCAGGCTGACCGTTCCGGTCAGCCGCACCGGCGCGTCGTTGACCGCGGTGACCGTGACCGTGAACGTGCGGGTGGTCACCAGCGCGGCGCTGGAGCCATCCGCGTAGTCGAAATCGCCCGGGTTGGCGGTGGCTACGCCGGTATCCCCGGGAATGCCGACCGGTCGCGTCCCGGTGTTGCCCTGGTCGTTGTAGACGACGGTCACCGTGAAGCTGCCGTTCCAGTCCAGCGGCCTCGCCACGCCCGCCGGATCGGGGAAGGCCACGGTGAGCGCCTGAAGCCGGGAGTTGAGCTGGGTCTCGGTCCCGGTGAGGGTGAGCTGCGCGGTGCCGATGCCCGCGACGCTGCCCCCGATACCTCCGACACTGCTGAACACCAGCTCCGAGCCGGCCGGCAGGGTCACGGTCGCGCTCAGGTTGGCCGCCCCGTTGTCATCCGGGTCGCCGATCGTGATGCCTGCGTTGCCCACCCCCAGCAGCAGCGTGGCCGACGCCTCCGAGACCGTCACGTTGTTCGCGCTGATCGCGCCGGGATCGTTGATCGAGGACACGAACAGCGGCTGCGTGGCGCGCACCACGTTGTACACGGCGTAGCCGGAGACCGTGGTGGAGTAGGGGTCGAAGGAATCGGTGGTCGGCACCGCCGGCAGCAGCGCCGTCTGGTTGACGGTACCTCCGTTGGCGCCGCTGCCGGCGCCAGTGGCCAGCGCACCCGCGCCGTCTCGCAGCCGGTCGTCGGCGACCACCTCGATCGAGTAGGTCTGGTCGACGTTCGCCCCACCGAGGTTGGTGAAGGTGACTCTCAGGCCCGCCAGCCAGGCATTCACCTGGGCCAGCGTGCCGCGCACCTCGACCGGTGCGTCGGAGCCGGTGAACGTGCCATCGACGGTGGCGCCGTGCCCCGCCGCGGAGGTATCGAGCATGACGCCCTGGCTCGAGTATTCCCCCGTCGACAGCGGCGTGCCGTTCGATTGCAGCAGGCGCACCAGCGCCTGGACCGTGCCGTCGCTCTCCCCGGTGGCGTAACCGTACTCCGCATCGACATCGGAGAGGCTCACCCCCGCGACCGGGAGCACCGCCGTGCCGCTGACCACGAGGGCGGTACTGGACATGGCGACCGTCGGCGCGTCGTTGACAGCGGTGATGGTGATCGCGGTGGCGACATCGGCCGGGTTGTTGGCCACGCTTCCCGCACCGACGTCGCCCCCGATGCCGGAGGTGGAATCCGAAAAACTGCCCGTCAGCGTGACGTCGCCGGCAGCCACGTCGTTGAGGTCGTGGTTGATGTCGAGCGCCGTGGTGTAGAACAGCCCGCCGTTCACGTCGTTCGCGGTGTCCGCGAAGTTCCGTCCATTCAGCAGCGCCTGGATGTCGGCCGCACGGCCAGTCAACGTGATCTGCCGGGTGTTGTCCCCCGCGATCGCGACCGCCTGCCCACCGGCCGGGGTGAGGCTCGACTGTGCCGCCGTCGCACCGATGCCCAGAGTGCCCGCGACGCCCGCCGGCACCGACAGCGTCACCACCACCGGCGTGCCGAAAGCCGCGGACTCCGGGTCGCTGACCACGAAGGGGCCGGTCACCCGGGTGCGGACGTCCTCGTCGACCGTGAGGGCACCGGGCGCCGTGAAGGTGGCCGGATCGTTCGTGTGCGAGGCGCGAAGGTCCACGGTGCGCGCGGTGATGTTCGGGTCGTCGCTGGGCACCGCTACCGCCGTCGCCCAGTCGAAGACCGTGCCCGGCACCGCCGTCGCTGCGCTGCCGGCCGGCCGGCCCTGGTTCAGTTCGCCGCCGTTGGCGTCGCTGCCCGAGGTGTCGAGCGCGCCCGCGGCATTGCGCATCCGGTCGTCGACGATCACCTGCAGTCGATAGACCGCGTCGCAGTCGTTGACGAAGGTCACGGTCAGGTTGGCCAGCGCGGCATTCACCTGGGCACGCGTCCCCTGCATCTCTGCAACGCTGTTGGTCCACACCGTCCACGGCACCCCGCCGATCAGGCTGGAGGCCCCCGTCGCGCGCCACAGCCCGGTGGTGTCGGTGGGCGTGGCGAACGCGATGCTCACCCCGCCGCCCGCAAAGCCGGTCGCGTAGTTCGTGATCGGCGTGCCGTTCGCATCCAGCAGGCGCAGCGTGACCTGAACGAAGTCCACCTCGGCCGGCCCGATGCCGTCGGTGAGGTCGATGTCGCTCACGACGAACCCGGTGACCCGGTTGTTCGTCGCGTCGGCAGGGAGGCTGTCGATGTTGATCGGCCCCGAAGGCCCGGCGATCGCCGGGGCGTCATTGGTGCCGCTGATCGCGAAGTTGAAGCGCCCCGGCGTGGTCGCCGCGCCCTGGGCAAAAGCCGTGGTCTCGTTCGCCCGCCAGTCGCCGTCGCTCACGACGTAGTCGAAGTAGTCGGCGTCGGTTTCCGAGCCGTTGTGCACGTACTGGATGCGACCCGCGTCCAGATCGGCCTGGGTGAACACGGAGCCGGCGCCCAGCACCTGTCCGTTGAGCCGGATCGTGCCGTTGGCGGGGGCCGTGGTGATGCGGTACTGGCGCTGGTCGGTGGCGTTGTCGCTGTCCGAGTAGGACAGGTAGGCGCCGGTCGCCGGAGCAGCCGGCGTCCCGCTGCCGGTCACGCCGGCGAGGCCGCCGGCATACGAGGCCGCGCCCTGGATCACGATCGACTCGCCTTCGCCCAGCACGCCCTCGCGCTTGCCGGCGAACACCGGCGGATCGTTGACCGGCAGCACGGTGATGTTCACCGTCAGCGGCGCGCCCGCGCTCAACTGGTTGGTCGGGTTGCCCGCCGGCTGCCCGGCGGTCGTCACGCCCCGGTCATCGAGCGGCCGCAGCACGAAGCTGTCGGTGTAGCGCTCGTCGCCCAGGTGCCGGTAGCTGAGCGAACTGGACGCCTGGGCCTGGGTCAGGATTGCGCCGACGGTGAGCGGCACCCCGTCGAGGAGCAGCTCGCCGGTGAGCGCATCGGGCAGGCTCACCACCTCGAAGGTAAGGGTGTTGTCCTGGGCATAACCGTCGGTGCGATCCGTGGGCACGGCATTGTCGCCATCGCCCAGCGAAACCGACACCGGGACGGTACCGCCCTCGCTGACGCGCACCGTCCCGGCGCTGCCCGAGGGCGTGTCGTTCTGCGGCTTGACGTCGATCGAGAAGGTGGTGACCGCAGTCGTGGTGTCGCCGTCGGAGACGGTGAAGGTGAAACCGTCGGTGAACAGTTCGCCCCCATCGTGCCGGTAACTCAGCCGTCCGGCATCGACGTCGGCCTGGGTGAACGAGGCGGAGAGCACCAGCGGCGCACCGTTGAACAGCAGTTGTCCGCGCTGCGGCAGGCTGGACACCCGGTAGACCCGCTCCGCCGGGGGATTGTCCGCATCGCTCACCGACAGCTGGGTCGGCGTGAGGGTGATCGTCTGCCCCTCGGCGATGAGGTCGGGCCCGAGCACCAGGCTGCCGCCGATCACCGGCGGCTGGTTGACCGGCGCCGCCGTGAGCGGCTGGGCCGCGCCGCCACCACCCGGCGGCAGTCCAGTGGACTCGATGCGGAAACTGCGCTGCTCCAGCGTGGTCGTGGTCTCGTTCGCGTAGAGCCCCCCCTCGCGCTGGGGCGCAGGCCACAGGCGGGTGCTGCTGTCGGTCAGCGTGAAATCGAAATCGGTGACGAACGGGCCGGTACCCGTCGCGATGAACCTGATCTTGCCGGCGTCCAGTTCGCTCTGCTTGAAGGCGAACCCGACCGGCAGGTAGGTGCCCGGGAAGTCGGTGGAGATCAGGTAGCCGTTGGTCGGCAGTCCGGTGAGCGTGAAGGTGAGCCGGTCGTCCGGCGTGTCGACATCCGCGGCCTGCAGCATCGCGCGCGTCAGCGTGACCTCCGGCCCGGACAGCGCCTGCCCGTTGCCCAGCACCACGCCGGTATTGACTGGCAGCGTGGGGTCGTCGTTGTTGGGAATGATCGACAGGGAGATCGTCTGGTCGGGTGACGTGAGGCTCGCAGCCCCCCCGGCGCCTCCGCCGTCGTCGGTGACACGAATCGTGAACGTGTCGGAGGTGGTTTCGCTGCCATCATGGTCGTAGGTGAGCAGCGCGGAATCGAAGCTGGCGATCGTCTGCCCGGCGGCGACCGGCACGCCCCCGTATCGAAGTACGCCCCGGGCGGGCAGGCCAGTCACCTGCACGGTGAACGGAACACCGGAAGCCTGATCGGGATCGGTGATCGACAGGCTGCCGCGGCTGCCACCCACCGGCGCCGGAAGGCTTCCGCCCGACAGTGAAACCCCGCTCTCGCCCTCGATCAGGGTGATGGTGCCGCCGGCACTCGGCGCGTTGTTGACCGGGTTGAGACGGATCGGGATGTCCACTGCGGTGACCAGTCCACCCGCGCCGTCGTCCACGTTGATGCGGAAGCTGTCCTGCGTGGCCGATAGCACCTGCCCACCGCCATGGACATAGCGCAGCTGCGCGATGTCGGAGACGGCCAGCGTCTGGCCGGCCGCCACTTCGCGCCCGGATAGGGTGAGCGTGCCCAGCGTCGGCAACGCCGTGATCTTGATGATGACCTGCCTCGTCGTGTTGTCCGGATCGAGCAGGCCGAGGTTGACCTGTGCAGCCCCGTTGCCGCCGGGAGAGGTCGGCGCGGCGAACGCAGCGTTGCCGCCCTCGTCGATGGCGAGGAGATTCGCCCCCCCGGGGAACGCCGGGGGCGTGACCACCGGCACGTCGTTCTGGGGCTGGATGGTCACCGCCCGGCCGCCGGCGAGCGTCCCGGTCCCCCCGGTCGTGCGATTCTCGACCGACAGGGTCAGCGTGTCGGAGTCGCCGGTCTCGGAGGCACCCACGTACGTGTAGCCGAGATTCCCCAGCGCCGACTGCAGGTTGGCGGCGGTACCCTCGATTACGAGCGAGGCGGTGGCGCTGCCCGAGACGACGGTCACGCCGAGGGGGACGCTCGAGAGGGCCAACGTGCCCTTGCCCGCGGTGACCGCGACCGTGGCGCGCAGCACGTCGGCGCCCGTCCCGCTGACCGTGATCCCGCCCCCGACCACGCCCCCGGTGTTCTCGCCCACCGGCACCACGCCGGCGGGCGCCGCCACCGTCGGGGCGGCCAACGTCCCGCCGTAGGCCTCCGCCGCCAGCACGGCCGTCTCGATCGCGCCTGTCCGATACTCGAGCGACCAGTCCCCGCCGCGCGCAGCCGCGCCGGTCGCATCGGTCGAGGCTGCGACATCCGCACCGGTCAGGCGCGCCAGCCGTTCGACCATCACCCCGCCATCGGCGGCGACGCTGCAACCGTAGAGCAGCACATCGGCCTGCGGCGCGAGCGTGTTGCCGATCTCGGCCCACTGCGCGCGGAAGCCCTCCAGCGTGCTGGCGGCGATCGTGTCGCTGCCCAGCGTGAACTGGCCCTGCGCACCGTGTGCCAGCACGTGCAGGGCGCCGACCACCCCTTGCGTCGACAGCGCTTCGACGAGCTGGGCCACGCCGGATCGATCCGATGCGATGCGGATCACCACCGCCTCGGCGGGCAATGCCCCGAGCAGTGCGTCGGCGTCCCGGATCGCCTGGTCGATCACGTACACCGCCCGGCCCGGTGCAGCCACCGGTGCCGGCACGCCTTGCGGCGCGACCGTCGTCGTCGGCGTGATCGGCTCGCCCGCAACCGCGCCGATCTCGCGGGCGGCCGCGGTGTCGCTGGCCGCCGTCGCGGCCGAGGCGACCTCGGCCGCCGCCGCCCCGTCGAACATCTGGCGAGGCTCCAGCGCGTAGCGGTGCGTGGAAGGACGCAGGGCGGCGCGTCCGTCGGCCTTCTCCGACGCGAACGCCGACCGTTCATGGCGCCGATTGCGCCCGCCTACGCTTGCCCTCATGACACCCCACCCCCTGTCCCGGACGCTCGTGCCCGAGCCCGACGATCCACGGGCCGGAGATGGCCCGCGAAGCGATTCCCAAGCCAGGCGAACACCCCGGGCGCGCCGCCTCGCGCGCGCCTGACGACCCCCTCGGCAAGAACCGGCTCGCGCGCGGATTCTACGCTACGGCCCGCGCGGCGCTCGAGGGAAAAACGCACGCATCCGGTTCAGGCGTCCTGCACCGCGAAGCTGTCCGGCCGGACCCGATTCCAGTAGACCTGCAGGCGGGGATCGCCCACCTCCCCGCCGTCGACGAGCGCGCGGGGCGCCACCCGGGGGTAGATCTGGTCGGCCAGGCGGATCTCGCTCGCGCTCACCCGTCTCACGATGTGGCGACGGCCGAGTTGCTCCGGGTGGGTCAGCCCGGTCGCCGCGAGCATCTCGGCCACCGCGTGCAGGGTATTGGCGTGGAAATTCGCGACCCGCTGCGCCTTCAGTGGAACGTCGAGCGCGCGATAGCGCCGCGGATCCATGGTCGCCACGCCCGTCGGGCAGCGCCCGGACGAGCAGTCACGCGCCTGGATGCAGCCCACCGCGAACATGAAGGGACGCGCCATGTTCACCCAGTCCGCCCCCATCGCGCACTGGCGCACGACGTCGAAGGCGCTCACCACCTTCCCCGAGGCGGCGACGCGCACCCGCTCGCGCAGGCCGGCGCCCACGAGGCAGTTGTCCACGAACACCAGCGCGTCGAGCAGCGGCGAGCCGACGTTGTCGGTGAATTCGGCCGGCGCCGCGCCGGTGCCACCTTCGGAGCCGTCGACCGTCACGAAATCGAGCACCTGCCCGGTCTCCACCATCGCGCGCACGATCGCGATGAACTCCCAGGGGTGGCCGATGCACAGCTTGATGCCGACCGGCTTGCCGCCGGAGAGTTCGCGCAGGCGCCCGGCGAAGGCCAGCAGTTCGGCGGGCGTGGAGAACTCGCTGTGGCTGGCAGGCGACACGCAGTCCTTCCACGGCTCGATCCCGCGGATCGCCGCGATCTCCGGGGTCACCTTGGCCGCGAGCAGCATCCCGCCATGCCCTGGCTTGGCACCCTGGCTCAGCTTGATCTCGATCATCCGCACCTGTTCGGCGGCGGCCTTGCTGCGGAACTGTTCGGGATCGAAGCGCCCGTCCGGCGTGCGGCATCCGAAGTACGCGCTGGCGACCTGCCAGATCAGGTCGCCGCCGCCCGCCAGATGGTAGGGCGAGATGCCGCCCTCGCCGGTGTTGTGGACGAAGCCGCCCAGTCGCGCGCCGGTGTTGATCGACTGGATCGCCGGCGGCGAGAGTGCGCCGAACGAGGTGCCCGAGGCGTTCAGCACCGACACCGAGCAGGCCCTCGGGCCTGCGCCCACGCTCACCCGGAAATCCGGGCTGCCCAGCGGAGCCGGACGGATCGAGTGGTTCAGCCACTCGTGATCCTCGCGGTACATGTCGCTGACCGAACCGAACGGGCGGACGGCGATCTGCTGCTTGGCGCGCTGGTAGACCATCGCACGCTGGTTGCGGGAATAGGGCAGTTCGTCGCGATCGTCCTCGAAGAAATACTGGCGTATTTCCGGCCGCACGCTTTCGAACCAGTATCGGAAATGGCCGAGCAGCGGATAATTCGCCAGCACCGGGTGCTGGCCCTGCAGATAGTCATGCAGGCCGATGGCCGCGAGGACGGCGAGCATGCCCGCCGGGATCCACATCACCGGCGAGGAAAGCGCGGTTGCCGCGCAGAGCAACGCGCCCAGGCCGCAGTAGAACAGCGCCGAATAACGTCCCCAGATCATGTCCATCGGCAAATCTCCCCGCTTGCAATTCGGGTGGGCCGCGCCCCGGGCGTCGGCATGTCGGCCGGGCCGGAAGGCAGGCTGGCCGGCATCACCTCGGCGAAAGACGCATTCCGCGCCATGGCCGAATCGGCGGCAATTGATTCCACATGACCGCAGTCCGGTTTCAGGATAATAGCCGTGATATTCGGCGAAACTATTTCGTCTTTATCGGGACATAATGATGTAGGATCAATGTCGCTCGGATGACATCGGGTATGCGCATATATGCTCGACATATATCCCCCGTGCTGCCGGCGATGTCGAGACTGATGTAATCACCCGCGAATGCCGCGAATGCCGTGGCACGATATGGAGCCGTCCAAAATGCCCAGAACCAGCGTCGAAGCCCAACTGGCCAAGTTGCGCCGCGAGCGCGAGCAGATCGAAAAGCGCGAGAAGGCCCTGCTCGCGCGCACGCAGGGGCGAGCGCTCGAGCGCATCGTCGCCCTGGCCCGCGAGAACTCGGTCAGCGTCGAACAGATCGTCGAGGCCCTGAAGGGGGGGCGCGGCCGCCGCCCGGGACGCCCCGCGTCGCCGCGAGCCGGCGGGAAAGTGCCGCCGAAGTACCGTAATCCGGCCGATCCCCAGCAGACCTGGACCGGGCGCGGTCGCTCGCCGCAGTGGGTACAGGCCCTGCGCGAGGCGGGCGCGCTCGACAGCGCGCTGATCCGCGACTGACCTTCGCCGGGCAGGCCCGCGGTCGGCGCGCCGCCGGCCTGCCCGGATTCCCACCGGACGCGCGGCGGCCGCGAACGCGGGCTGTCGGGTCCGGTCAGAGCGCGTCCCCGGCGACCCAGGTCTGCACCTTCCCGCTCGAGCGGGGCAGATCCCGGAATCCGGCGAGCGGCGGGATCTCGGAAATTCGCGCTCCCACCTGGCGCAGCACCTTGGCAGGCTGGTGGTGCAGTTCTTCCTCGGTGCGCTGCTCCCGCGGCTTGAGCTGGGCCTCGAGGTGCACGCCGATATGCCGCGCCCACTGGACGATCGCGTGCCCGAACCGCGACTGCGAGTCGTCGTAGGCGCGCAGCGCCGCGTCCACCGACGCGCGATCGGCCAGCCGATTCGCCAGTTCGTAGGCATCGAGCGCCGCCTTGGTCACCCCCATGCCGACGTGGGGACGTGCCACGAAGGCGGCATCGCCCAGCAACGCCACCCGGCCGAACACCATCGTCGGTGATTCGAGGTCGAAGATCGCCTGGAAGAACGGCTGGACCGTGAGGTCGAGCATGTCGGCCACCGGCTCGGCGAACTTCGCCCGGCCGATCGCCCTCATGTTCGCGATTTCCTCCGGCCGGATCAGCGGCGGGGCGATCGCAGTGCCATGGCAGCGCCCGCGGGCATCCGTGCACAGCCTCGCCAGTGCATCCTCGCGTCCGATCGGGTGGTACCACACGAAGTTGTAGCCCCGGTGGCCCGGCCGCGTATCGCCGCCGGCGCCCGGCACCGGATACGCCAGCATCATCTCGCCCTCGGGCAGGCAGAACACGTACTTGTCGAACAGCTCCGCGTGCAGCCGGGAGGGAAACGAGGCCTCGGGAATCATGCCGCGCCATGCCACGTAGCCCGAGAAACGCGGTTGCGCTGCGGGGGCGAACTGCGCCCTCACGGTCGAGCGGATGCCATCGGCGCCCACGAGGAGATCGCCGCGCAGCCGGCGCCCGTCGGCGAGCACGGCGGTCACGCCCTCGCCGTCCTGGTCCACCCGCAAGAGCTGGGCATTGAAGTGATAGTTGTGCGCGGGCAGGATGTCCTTGAGGCGGTTGTAGAACCACGCCCACGAACTCTGCCTCTGGCTGACGTCGACCGCGAGCGAACAGCGACCATCGCGCTCCAGCACGTATCGGCGCCGGATCTCCACGCCGATATCGGCATCGACCTCGATGCCCAGGTGCTCCATCACCGCGAACATCTCGTCGTGCGTGCCGAGCCCGGCCCCGCGGCTGGCGAGATCGTCGCCGGTCTTTTCGCAGACTTCGACCTCCCAGCCGATCCTGCGCAGGCAGCCCGCGGCGAACAACCCGCCCAGGGAGCCCCCGATGATGATCGCCCTGCCCTTGCTCGCACCGCTCATCGCCACCGCCCCCATCGGTTCACCACCCCGTTTCGACCGCTGCCGTGCCATCTTAGCGCGTCGGGCGGCCAGACCGCTGCGTTGACAGCCGCCGCCGGCTCGGCGACCCTGTGATCACATGTGCCCCGCGGCCCGTGGCCGCCCGCACGCGATGCGCGTGCAGCGACTCCGAACCGGGTGCACGCCGCCACTCTTACGGGGACGAACGATGGGACAGAAAATGAACGGCGCGCGGATGGTCGCCCGCATGCTGCAGGCGCATGGCGTGGACCACGTGTTCTTCATGGATGCCATCCTCCGGCGCGCACTCGCGGAGATGGAGGACTGCGGGATCCGGCGCATCCTCGGTCACTCGGAAAAGGCGGTGGCCTACATGGCCGATGGCTACGCCCGGATCTCCGGCAAGCCGGGTATCTGCATGGCGCAGTCGGTGGGCGCCGCCAACCTCGCCTCCGGCCTGCAGGACCCCTGGCTGGGGCAGTCGGCCGTCATCGCGCTCACCGGGCGGCACGTCGCGCCGTTCCAGTACCGCAACGCGTACCAGGAGGTCGAGCACGGGCCGCTGTTCGCCCCGGTGACGAAGTTCAGCGGACGCGCCGACACGCTCGAGCAGATCCCGCACCTGCTGCGCATGGCCTTCCGCGAAGCCACCAGCGGCACGCCACGCCCGGTGCACCTGGATATCGCCGGCTTCACCGGCGATGCGCTCACGCCCCTCGAGGGCGAGTTCGACATCGGGGCCGACGAGGCCACCACGCGGTTCCCCGCGTTCAGGCCCGCCCCCGATCCCGAGGCGGTCCGGCGCGCGGCGCGCCTGGTCGAACGCGCGCAGCGCCCGGTGATCGTGGCCGATCGCGGCGTGATCGTCAGCGATGCGCGCGAGGCCCTGGCCGCGCTCGCATCGCGCCTGCACGCCCCGGTGGTGAGCACCCTCGACGCCAAGCATGCGATGACCGAGGACCACGCGCTCTTCATGGGCTTCCTCGGGCTGTACGGCCGCAGCGGCGCCAATCACGTGGTGGCCGAAGCGGATCTGGTGATCTACGCGGGCAGCAATACCAGCGACCACACGACCGGCAACTGGAAACTGCCCGCCGCGGGCGTGCCGATCGTGCAGATCGACCTGGATCCCGCGGAACTGGGGCGCAACTTCCCCGGTACCCTGGGCCTGCTCGCCGATGTGCGCGCCGGTCTCGAGGCACTGGCTGCAGCCTGCGCCCAGGGTTCTCGAACCCAGTGGCTTGCGCAGTCACGCGCCCATGCCGAGGCCTGGCGGGCCGAGGCCGAGGCCGCCCGGACGTCCCCGCAGGTGCCGATCCGTCCCGAACGCATCTGTCGCGAACTCACCGAACTGCTGCCCGAGAACGCCATCCTGGTCGCCGATACCGGTTATGCCGCGCTGTGGACGGGCACGCTCGTCGAGTTGCGCCATCCCGGCCAGACCTACCTGCGCGCGGCCGGTTCGCTGGGCTGGTCGTTCCCCGCGTCGCTGGGCGCCCGCTGCGCGGCACCGGACCGCCCGGTCGTCTGCTTCTGCGGCGATGGCGGCTTCTACTACCACCTGCCCGAACTGGAGACCGCGCGACGCCGAGGACTGCACACGGTGACGATCGTGAACAACAACCACTGCCTGTCGCAGGGGCTGCGCAACCTCAACATCGCCTACGAGGGTCGCGATCAGTCGCTCAAGGGCGAATGCTACGAGTACCTCGACACCGATTTCGCGGCCGTGGCGCGGGCCTTCGGCTGCCACGGCGAAACCGTCGAGCGCCCGGAGGATTTCCGCGGCGCCTTCGAGCGCGCGATGGGCTGCGGCCTGCCGGCGGTGATCGACGTCAAGACCGAGTTCGCGGGCCAGGCACCGATGGCCTGGATGCCGTCATGAGCGCACCGATGCCGGGCAGCGCGCGCGCCCTCGCCCCCCGTCCCCGCCGACCTGCCCTGCGGGCCCTCGCGACGTTCGTGCTATCGCTCGGCTGGCTGGCTGCAGCCGATGTCGCGGCCTATCCCGATCGCCCGATCCGCCTGGTGGTCCCGGCGGCTCCAGGCGGGGCGATCGACGTGGTGGGCCGCATCCTCGCCCAGCGCCTGTCCGAGGTGATCGGGGCGCCGGTACTGGTGGACAACCGGGCGGGAGCCAACAACATCATCGGCACCGAGATCGTCGCACGCGCGCAACCCGATGGTTACACGCTGCTGGTCACCGCCGGCGCCCACACCATCAACCCGGCGGTCTACAAGCGGCTACCCTACGACGCGCTGAAGGATTTCGCGCCGATCAGCCACCTCGCCTATTCCGGCGGGCTCGTGGTGGTCGTGCCGCTCAATTCGCCGCTTCGCAGCATCGGCCAGCTGGTCGAGGCCGCGCGCGCGGCGCCCGGCAGCATCGCCTACGGCTCGGCCGGGGTCGGCAACAGCATGCACCTGGCGGGCGAGCTGTTCCAGTCGCTCGCGGGCGTGAAGCTCAA
>CAIKXV010000223.1 GCA_903831455.1 uncultured Pseudomonadota bacterium
AGCTCAGTAGCCGCCAGAGTCGGGAGGCGCGGCCGGGCGCAGCGGCGTCCAGCCGGCCAGCCGGCCCACTTCCGCCTTCACGTAACCGGACATCGCGACCCGGTCGGGCACGAGCATCACCATCTTGAAACCCTGGTCGATGTAGCGCTGCGAGAACTTCGAACTGTTCGTATGGATGCCCGCGACGACACCCGCGCGGTTGCACGCCTCCAGGATGCGGTTGACCGTCTCCACGTGCCGCGGCTCGTCGTTGTCCATCACCGGCGGCAGCCCCAGCGCGAGCGCGAGGTCGGTCGGCCCGATGTAGGCGGCGTCCACCCCGGGGGTGGACACGATCTCGTCCATCTTCTCGATACCCTCGGGCGTCTCGATCATGACCACGCAGGCGACCTCGCGATCGGCATGCTTCTGGTAGTCGGCGCCGGCGTACATCAGCACGCGGTTGGGCCCGTTGCTGCGGATGCCGTGCGGCGGATAGCGGCACGCCGCCACGGCGCGTTCCGCCTCCGCCCGATTGCTCACCATGGGCACGATCACGCCGTAGGCACCGGCGTCGAGCACGCGCATGATCATCGAGGGCTCGTTCCACGGCACGCGCACGAACGGCACCACCTCGGTGGTCGAGATGGCGGTGAGCATGGGCACGGCGTCGGAGTAATCGATGCAGCCATGCTGCATGTCGATGCACAGCCAGTCGAGGCCCGTGTGCGCCATCACCTCGGCCGCGAAACAGTGCGGGATCGACAGCCAACCGCCCACTGCAGGCTTGCCCTCGCGCCACAGGCGCTTCACCCGGTTCATCCGCATCGCCTACTCCTCCATCAGGGGCGCCCGGACACACGCGCATCGCCGGTCCTTCGGGCGACCTGCATTCTATACGCGTCCGACTGTGCAGGTCCGTGGCCCGTCCGGCAGCAAGGCATGCGACAGAACGGCTCGCGCGGGCGTCCGTCGATCGACGCCGCCGCGTACACTCCGCCGCCCTCGCCTCGGCGGGCATCGTCCGCCGCGTGCCGCCCCCCGCGCACAGGAGCCCGCATGTCCCCCTGCATCCGTCTCGCGGCCGGCCTGGTTGCGCTCGCCGCAGCCCTGCCCGCCGCAGCCCAGAAATATCCGGAGAAGCCGATCCGCATGGTGTTGCCGTTCGCGCCGGGCGGCGGGACCGACGTGCTCGGTCGCATCATCGGGGCCCGGCTGGGCGAGTCGCTCGGCGCGCAGTTCATCATCGAGAACCGCAGCGGCGCCGGCGGCACGATCGGCACCGAAGTGGTCGCCCGCGCCAACCCCGACGGCTACACCCTGCTGTTCACCTCGGCCAGCCACAGTTTCAACCCGGCGCTTTACTCGAAGCTGGGCTACGACGCCCTGCGCGATTTCGCGCCGATCACGCTGGTGGCGATGGTGCCCAACCTGCTGGTCGTGCACCCCTCCCTGCCGGCGAAGAACGTGCAGGACCTGATCAAGCTCGCGCGCGCGAAGCCCGGCCAGCTGTTCTATGCGTCGGCCGGCGCGGGCAGTTCGGTCCACCTGGCCGCGGCCCTGTTCGTGGCGATGGCGAAGGTGGACATGACGGCCGTCCACTACAAGAGCGGCGGACTGGCAATGACCGGCATCCTGTCGGGCGAGGCTTCGCTGGTCTTCGCCACCATGCAGTCGGCCATGCCGCTCGTGCGCGCGGGCAAGCTGCGCCCGATCGCGATCTCCACCGCGCAGCGCTCGCCCGCGTTGCCGAACGTGCCCAGCATCGCCGAGTCGGGGGTCAAGGGCTACGACGCCTCGGGCTGGTACGGCATGCTCGCCCCCGCGGGCGTGCGCACGGAGATCGTCGAGCGGCTCCACGGCGAGGTCGCCCGCATGCTGGGACAGTCCGAACTCAAGGAACGGCTGGCCTCCGAGGGCGCGGTGGCCGTCGCCAGCACGCCCGCGCAGTTCGATCGGTTCATCCGCGAGGAAATCGCGCGATGGACGAAGGTGGTGCGCGAACTCGGCCTCAAGCTCGACTGACCGCGAACGCCGATCCGGCCGCGGCGCCGGATCGGCTACACTTGCACCCGTGCACGCCGCGCGTGGGCGGCCAATGCCGCATCACGGACGAGCGGATCCGCCAATCCGTGCGGTACGCACCCGACATCCGTTTCACTCCTGCCCGGACCCCCCATGGCCCAGACCGAACGCATCCGATTCTTCACCAAGCCCGGCTGAACGAGCTGCCTTCGGACGAAAGAGTTTCTTTCGCGACTGGATATCGAGTTCGACACGATCGACATCTTCAACGATCCGGACGGACTCGCGCAGCTCACGGCGATGGGCGTCAAGACCACGCCGGTGGTGGCCCGCGGGGACCAATACGTGCTCGGGCAGGTGATCGGGGACGTGGCGAAATTCCTGGGCCTGAAATTCGACGGTGGCCCTGCGCTCACCCCCTCCGAGCTGGTCGATCGCGCCTGCGGCGTGCTGCAGGCCGCACGGCGCTTCGCGGTTCAGATCCCCCTCGATCAGTTCAACGAATGCCTGCCGATGTCCGGCCGTCGCCGGACCTATCGGGAGCTGGCCCACCATCTGGTCCGCATCCAGGAGGCGATGCTCGAGGCCGCGGACGGCGTCGAGTTCACCGTCGAGCAGCCGGTGGTGCCTCCCGGCGACGACATCACGCAGCCCGCCCAGATCGCCGACTACGCCGGGGAGGTGGCAGCCCGGTTGCGCGCCTGGTGGGACCGGGAGTCGAAGACGGACGCCGGGGCCACCCGCACGGTCGCCACCTATTTCGGTCTGCAACCCCTCTCGGTCCTGATGGAGCGCTGCGCATGGCATTCGGCCCAGCACACCCGGCAGCTCGAGCACCTGCTCGGTCGGCTGGGCGTGAAGGTCGACGGCCCGTTGCGCCCGGAGGACCTGCGCGGTCTGCCCCTGCCCGACAAGGTATGGGAAGACTGACCCCGATGCGGTGAGCGGATCGCCCCCCAGCCCGAATCCGGTGCCGCCCCGGCGGCAGCTGCCGGGCGTCGATCAGCTGCTGCGGCAGGACGACTTCCTGAGGCTGGTCGAGCGGCATGGACGGGCCCTCGTGCTGCAGTCGGTGCGCGAAGGATTGGCACGGCTGCGCGCGAGCGGCGAGGCGTTCGATCCCGCCGCCTTCCTGGTCGGATGCACGCAGGAACTCGAAGCGCTTGCGCAGCCCGCACTGCGTCCCGTGTTCAACCTCACCGGAACGGTGCTGCACACCAACCTCGGCCGGGCGTGGGCCGCGCCGGAGGCGGTCGCGGCCGTGGCGGCCGTGATGGCGGGAGCGGCCAACCTCGAGTACGACCTCGAAGCGGGACGGCGCGGAGAGCGCGACGCCCACGTCGAGGCGCTCCTGCGCCGGATCACCGGCGCCGAGGCCGCTACGCTGGTGAACAACAACGCGGCCGCCGTGCTGCTCACGCTCGCCGCGCTGGCCGCTCGACGCGAGGTCATCGTCTCGCGCGGGGAGCTGATCGAGATCGGCGGATCGTTCCGGATGCCGGACATCATGGCCCGTGCAGGCTGTCGGTTGCGCGAAGTCGGCACGACCAATCGCACCCACGCGCGCGACTACGAGGAGGCCATCGGGCCGCAGACCGCCGCCCTGATGCGGGTACACCCGAGCAACTACGTGGTCGAGGGGTTTTCCTCGGTCGTGGACACGGCGACGATGGCCTCGATCGCGCATGCCCACGCCCTGCCGATGCTCGAGGATCTGGGCGCCGGATCGCTCGTCGACCTCGCCCGCTGGGGACTGCCGCACGAGCCGACGCCCCAGGAGGCGCTGGCCGCAGGGGCCGACCTGGTCACCTTCAGCGGCGACAAGCTGCTCGGCGGCCCGCAGGCGGGACTGATCGTCGGACGCGCCGATCTCGTCGCGCGAATCCGCCGCCATCCGCTCAAGCGGGCGCTGCGACTGGACAAGATGACCCTCGCCGCGCTCGAGGCCACGCTGCGCCTGTACCTCGATCCCGATCGGCTGCGAGACCGGCTGCCCGTCCTGCGCCTGCTCACCCGATCGGCGGAGGACATGGCAGCCGCGGCAGGTCGCCTGCTGCCCGCGATGCGCGAGGCGCTCGCGGCGCAATACGGTACGGCATTCGAAGTCGATTCGGTCGCCTGCATGAGCCAGATCGGCAGCGGTTCGCTGCCGGTCGATCGCCTGCCGGGAGTGGCGCTTCGCGTGCGACGAGCGAACTCGCGCGCACCCTCGCTCGTCGCCCTTTCGCGGCGCCTGCGCCGGTTGCCGGTGCCGGTCATCGCCCGCATCCACGACGAGGCGCTGCTGCTCGACCTGCGCTGCCTGGAGCCGTCCGACGAGGCGCGATTCACGCAGCAACTGGCGGCACTGGCCCGCTGAACCGGGCGACCGAAGGATGATCGTCGCCACCGCCGGCCATATCGACCACGGCAAGACGCTCCTGGTGCGACGCCTCACGGGCATCGACACCGACCGGCTACCCGAGGAGAAACGTCGCGGCATCTCGATCGACCTCGGCTTCGCCCACCTTCGCCTGCCGGGACTCCCCCCCATCGGGTTCGTGGATGTGCCGGGGCACGAGCGGTTCGTTCGCAACATGCTCGCGGGCGTCTGCGGGATCGACCACGTCCTGCTGGTCGTGGCGGCCGACGACGGCGTGATGCCGCAGACACGCGAGCACCTCGCCATCCTCGACCTGCTCGGCGTGGATCGCGGCGCGATCGTGATCACCAAGGTCGACCGGGTGGGTCCGGGCCGCGTGGCCGAGGTCGAATCCGAGGTACGCGCACTCGTCGCCGGCACCACGCTCGCGCAGGCGTCCGCCTTCGCGGTGTCCGCGCAGGTCGGCGACGGAATCGCCCCGCTGCGCGAGCATCTCGCGCAGGCGGCCCACCGACAGGTCGCCGTGGCGGCCGAGGGCCGACGATTCCGCATGGCCCTCGATCGCAGCTTCACGATCGCCGGCAGCGGCACGGTGGTCACCGGGACGATCTTCGCCGGGTCGGTGCAGGTCGGCGACACGCTGCTGCTCTCGCCCTCCGGGCTTCAGGCGCGGGTACGCGGCCTCCAGGTCCAGGGGCACGCCGCGGAACGTGCGATCGCCGGCGAGCGCTGCGCGGTCAACCTGACCGGCCCGGGCCTGGAGCGCGACTCCACCGGCCGAGGCGACTGGCTGATCGACCCGACGCTCCACGAGCCGACGCGGCGGCTGGACGTGAGGCTGCGGGTGCTCGCCTCGGAGGCCCAGCCGCTGCGGCACTGGACCCCGGTGCACCTGCACCTCGCCACGGCCGACGTCACCGCGCGCGTCGTGGTCCGGCGCGACGCCCCGGTGGCGCCCGGAGAGCAGGCCATCGTCCAGTTGCTGGCCGACAGTCCACTGCCCGCACTGGCCGGCGATCGCTTCATCCTGCGCGACGTGTCGGCCCAGCGCACGCTCGGCGGTGGACGCGTGATCGACCCCTTCGCCTCGACGCCGCGGCGCCGCGACACGATGCGCGCAGCCGTGCTGGAGGCGCTCGATCGCGAGCCACCGGAACAGGTGCTCGCGGGTTTGCTCGGGGCCTGTCCCCAGGGCGTCGATCTCGACCGCTTCGCGCGCCGCGCGAACCTTCAGCCCAGCGTGGTCGAGGCCTTGTGCGCCAGCACGAAGGCCGTCGTCCTGGGACGCGATCACCCTCGGGCGTTCGAGGCGGCCCGGGTGGCGGCGGTGCGCGAGGCGCTGCTGGCCTCGGTGCGCGCCTTCCATGCCCGGCAGCCGCAGGCGAACGGCATCGAGGTCGCCCAGCTGGCGCGCATCGCAGCCCCGGGCCTGCCCGACGAGGTCGTCCAGGCACTGCTGCGCGAGGCGGTCGGACAGCAGAAGCTCGAACTCGCCGGGGGACGGGTACGCCTGCCCGGTTTCGATGCCGCCGCCAACGCGGCCGACCAGGCCCTGTGGTCGAAGGTCGAGCCGCTGCTCGCGCGCGTGCCGCAGTCGCCCCCGCAGGTGCGCGAGATCGCCCAGGGCCTGCGGGTCGACGAGAAGTCGCTGCAGGCGATGCTGCAACGACGCGTGCGCAGGGGCGAACTGGTGCGGGTGGACGAGCAGCGCGTTTTCCTGCGCGAGGCCATCATCGCGCTGGCGGGTGTCGCCGAGCGGGTCGCGGCGACCGCGCCCGGAGGACGCTTCAACGCGGCGGCCTTCAGGGACGCGACGGGGATCGGTCGCGGCCTCGCGATCCAGGTGCTCGAGCACCTCGACGGCGCCGGGGTCACGATGCGGCTGGGCGACGAGCGGCGGCTGCGTCGCCCCGTGCGGGAGGTCTACGGGCAGGAGCCCCCTGCGCTCCCGCCGGCGCCGCCGCCTGCCGCGCCGCCCGGCGCTCGCCCGCAGGCGTCGGCCAGACCCGGGCAGAGACCCGGCCGCATCCCCCCACGCCACCGCTGAGTCCGGAGTCGCGGGGACGAATCGGTCGCGGGCGATTGTCCGCGCCCTGCGGTGCGTGGCCGGCGCCCCGATCCGCTCCGCGCGAGTGCGCAGGGTGCAGACGCCCCCACCCGGAAGCCGGCGCAGGCACGCGCAGGGGCGCGATGCGCGTCCGGCCGTCGCCGCACGCCGGGTCCCCTGCGACGGCGCCACGGACCGAGCGCGGGCAACGACGGGTTCGCGCGCGCATCCGGGCATGGACGAGGCGCAGTCGCAGGGCGCCTTGACAGCGCGGATCGACGTTGTAGACCATTGCAGGCATGTCGAGCACAGTCGGCCGTTCGATGGACAGAGCCAGGGCCCGGTCGGACACGGGGTCCGAGGCTTCGCTGCCACCCCACGGTGGACCGATGATCCTCGAACTGGACACGGCGGGTTCGCCCCGCGGATGGCTGGCGGTCGAGGAGGCGATCACCTGCCACGCGCGCGGGCAGGTGGCGTGGTCGATCGGCGACACCGTGCGGACGTTCCACGGCGGGCTCTCGCGCCTGACCGGTTTCCGCTCGCAACTGTCGACCGCCAGCATCATCGCCACCCGAGGGCTGCCCGCGCTGGCACGCTCGGCAAGGCGCGAGCCGGCCCTGCTCAATGCGGCGCTGTTCGCGCGCGACCGCCATGTCTGCGCGTATTGCGGGGGACGCTTTCGCGAGCGCGAGCTCTCGCGCGACCACGTCGTGCCGCTCTCGCGCGGGGGCGCCGACCGCTGGATGAACGTGGTCACGGCCTGCCGCGCCTGCAACAGCCGCAAGGACAACCGCTCGCCCGAGGCCGCGCACATGCCCCTGCTCTACCTGCCCTACGTGCCGACCCGCCACGAGCACCTGATCCTCCAGAACCGGCGGATCCTGGCCGACCAGATGGAATACCTGATGGCCCGGGTACCGCGGCACAGCCGCCTGCACGGGTGACACAGGGTCGTCGCCGGCGAGGCCGACGAGCCCGTGGTCGATCCGCGGGCGCGAAGCTCAGGTGCCGTAGCGCACCGCGCTTCGTGCCTCGCGGATCGCGGCCAGCGCGCTGTAGCAGGCGAGCCACGCGGTCTTGGGGTTGTCCGGATCCGGCACGTTGGCGACCCGGATCGAGATGTCGCTGGGTTTGCCGCGCACTTCGATGAAGTGCGTGTTGCGCGTGAGCGCAGGATCGGCCACGACCCTGAGCCGGGTGCGATCGAAGCCGATGCCGGCCAGGGCCAGCCCCGCCGCGATGTTCACGTTCGCCGGAAAGTGTCCCGCTCCCTCGCGAACCGGACCGTCGTAGAGCACCGTCGCCTCGCGCAGCGCATCGAGGTCGATCCCGAGCCCCTCCACGAACGCGATGCCCTTCCACGCCGCCGGCGGCTTGGTGACCGCGATGGACACTTCGTCCAGGCCGGCCAGCGCCATGGTCTTGACCGCATCGAGCCCGCAGATACCCCCTGATGGCACGTAGAGCAGCCCGCCGTGCGCGCGGGCAGCCGCCTCCAGCCCGGTGCGCAGCGCATCGTCGGCCAGCGCCCCGCAGGAGAGCACCACGAGCGCGAGCCCGCGCTCGAGTACGCGGGCGGCATGCGCGCGAACCGCGGCATGACCGGCCGCCTCCACCACCACGTCCGGTTCGCTCGCGAGCAGGTCATCGAGGGTGGTGACGAATGCACAGCCGTGCTCGCTCGCCAGCGCCGCGCCGCGCGAGGCCGCACTGCGCCCCATCAGGGCGACCACCTTCGCGTCGCCCAGCGTGCCGCGCTGGGTGTGTTCGAGCGCAATGCGGGCGATGCTCCCCGCCCCGATGATCGCCACGCGCAGTGCCGGCATCCTGTTCTCCATGGCCTGGATCCGGAGGTCCGCGGACGACAACCCGCCCCCGCGCGTTCCGGGGCGCCGAGTGTGCCATGCTGCGCAGCCCGCGTCGTCTCGCCGCGCCCTGCGCGGCCTCTCCCACGCCCCGCCATGCCACCACACCCGAACGGCCACCTGCCCGCCCCCACCGACCACCGACCGGTGGTCCTCGGACCGATGATCGCCGGTGCGCTGATCGCCCTCGCGCCCGCGGCAGCGCCCGCCCAGCCCGCGGCCTCTCGCTGGCCCGATCGCCCGGTGCGGCTGGTGGTGCCCTTCCCGCCCGGCGGCATCAACGACCTGGTCGCGCGCATCGCCGGCCAGCGCCTCTCCGAGCAGATCCAGCAGCCGGTGGTCATCGACAACCGCGTCGGCGCCGGTGGCACGCTGGGGCTGGGCATCGCGGCGCGCGCCAATCCGGACGGCTACACGCTCGCGTTCGGCGCGACCAGCACGGTGGCGGTGAGCCCTGCGCTCTACCGCGACCTGCCCTACGACCCGCTGCGGGCCTTCGCGCCGATCGCCGGGCTGGCCACGGTACCCAGCGTGGTGCTGGTCCATCCGGGCGTTGCCGCCGCCTCCATGAAGGAACTGGTCGCGCTGGCCCGGGCCCGCCCGGGCGCGCTCAACTACGCTTCGGCGGGCGCAGGCACCTCGCAGCACATGGGTGCGGAACTGCTGAAGACCATGGCCCGCGTCGACATGCTGCACGTACCGTACAAGGGCGGGGCGGCAGCGATCGCCGATCTCATGGGCGGACAGGTGCAGGTGCAGATCGAGCCGCTGCCCACCGCGCTTCCCCACGTGCGCAGCGGCAAGGTCCGCGCGCTGGCGGTCACCTCGCCCGGTCGCCTGCCCGTCCTGCCCGACCTTCCCACCGTGGCCGAGGCCGCCGGGCTCCCGGGCTACGACCTGATGATCTGGTTCGGGCTGCTGGCCCCGGCCGGAACGCCGGCCCCGGTCGTTCGCCGCCTGGCCGACGAGGTCGGGCGCATGCTCGCCACGCCCGAGGTGCGCGAGCGTCTCGCCCAGCAGGGCGCGGACCCCATGCCTCGCCAGAGTCCGGAGCAGTTCGGCGCGTTCATCGAGAAGGAGATCCGGCGCTGGGCCGAGGTGGTGAAGCGCTCCGGCGCCCGCGTCGACTGACGCACGTCCCCTTCGACTCCACGCCCCCCGCCGCCGCCTCGCGGCCCCGGGTGGCGAGGCCGCCGCGGCCGGCTTGCGGTGGATGCGCCCGGACCCGCACCCGACCCCGGCGTGCGTCGAACGCCGCCCGCGCCGGCCGGCACTCGAACCGGCTGCATTAGACTCCACGGGTGTCGTTTCGCCTGCGGAGTATCCCGATGTCCCCTGCCCTGCCTCCCGAGGCCCTGACCGATATCCACCCGCTGCCGCGGCTGCTGATGGGTCCCGGACCGATCAACGCCGACCCGCGCGTGCTGCGAGCCATGTCGGCCCAGTTGCTCGGCCAGTTCGATCCGCAGTTCCGCGCCTACATGCGCGAGACGCAGGCGCTCTACCGCGCGGTCTTCGAGACCGCGAACACGCAGACCCTGTGCATCGACGGGACCGCCCGCTCGGCGATCGAGACCGTGATGGTCTCCGTGGTCGAACCCGGGGACCGTGTGCTGGTCGCGAGCTTCGGGCGCTTCGGGCAGCTGAAGGCCGAGATCGCGCGCCGCTGCGGCGCCGACGTGCGGGTCATCGAGGCCGAATGGGGCACGGTGTTCGATCCCGCGCACATCGAGCGGGAAATCCGCGCGTTCTCTCCCCGGCTGGTGGCCTGCTGCCAGGGCGACACCTCGACCACCATGCTGCAGCCGCTCGCCGATCTCGGCCGCATCTGCCGTGCGCACGGCGCCGTGCTGCAGGTGGACGCGACCGCCTCGCTGTGCGGCACGCCTCTGCCCGTCGATGCGTGGCAGATCGACGTGGTCACCGGCGCGCTGCAGAAATGCCTCGCTGGCCCCTCGGGCATCGCTCCGATCACCTTCAGCGATTCGGTCGCCTCGACGATCCAGCGCCGTCGCCACATCGAGGAGGGACTTCGACCGGCCGGCTACCGCGCGGGAGAGGGTCGCATCATCGCCTCGAACTACTTCGATCTCGCGATGATCATGGACTACTGGGGCGAACAGGCACTCAACCACCACACCGAAGCCACGACCATGCTCTACGCGGCGAGGGAGTGCGCCCGCATCTTCCTGCTCGAAGGCCACGAGGCCGTGTACGCACGGCACGCCCTCGCGAGCCGCGCCGTGGTGGCCGCCCTGCAGGCGATGGGCTTGCGGGTCTTCGGCGATCTCGCCAACAAGATGCCCAACGTCACGGGGGTCTGGATCCCGGATGGCGTATCCGGTGACCGGGTGCGCACCGCGATGCTCGACGAGTTCGGCATCGAGATCGGCACCTCGTTCGGCCCGCTCCATGGACGCATCTGGCGGATCGGCGCGATGGGGTACAACGCGCGGCGCGACGCGGTGCTCACCACGATCGCCGCCCTCGAAGCGGTGCTCGCCGGCGAAGGCTACCGGTTCGCCCGCGGGGCCGGCGTCGATGCCGCCCGCGAGGTCTATCGCGCGCAGTGAGGCTCGCGGGGCCGCCGCGGGTGGCGGTCTGCGGGTCGTTCCCCGACCGGGGATCGGCAGGCTGCGCCGGCAACCGGGAGACGGTCAGAGGCCGCAGTCGTGGAACGGAAACGCAGCCGGCATCGGCAGCGCAGGACAGGGCCCCGACCTCAGCGCGAGGTCGCACACCGCGTAGCCCCAGTTGACCAGCCGCTCCTGGTCCTCCGGTGGCACGGCCGCATAGCGCCCCGGCAGCGCGGCCAGCGCCGCTGCCCGCGCCGGCGGACAGACCAGCCCGGTATCCACCGGGTAGTCCCCGGTACCCGAGCGAAGGCTCCAGTACGCGCCACCCGTCCGACCCGCGGAGAGGTCGCGACGGAACGCGCGGGCCGCGGGTTCGCGAAGGGCTTCGAGCAGCAATTCGTTCACGCGCCCTGCCTGGTCCAGTCGAGCCTCCGAGGCCGGACTCGTCCCGTGCCCGCCGCCATCGCAGACCAGGGCGGCCTCGCCCGCGTCGGCCAGCGCCAGCGGGTCGGCGAGCGCGCCATCGACGAGCAGCCCCTCGCGCCCCTGCGCATCCCGGGCGGCCACCGCCCCGATGCCGGGCGGCAGTGCGATCGACGCGCTCACCGCCTCGCTCAGGCGGAACTGCGGCGAGCGCACGATCCGCGCATCCGGGCGCGGCCGATCGACGTTCGCGAAGACCACCCGGGCACCGTCGCCCAGCGACGTGGCGCCGATCGCAAGGTCCATGTCCGGGGGAAGGTCTGCGAACAGCAATCCGTGGCAGAGCTCGCGATCGAGGTGGTGGGAGAGCCATTCGGCCCCCGAGCGCGGGAACAGCAGCCCCCCGACGACCGATCGCCCGTCGAGAGTGCGCGCCGCCAGCCGCCGCAACGGTCCGATGACCTCGCGCCGGATGGCGGCCGATCCGGCCCCCTCGGCCTGCACGCGCGTCCACGCGGCGGCCAGGCAGGCGGCCACCAGCGCGCCCCCCGAGACAGCCTGCACCCGCAGCCCCGGTCGCAGCAGCCCCGCATCGGCCAGCCGCAGCAGCGACCCGGCGGCAAACAGCGCCCCCCTGAAGCCACTGCCCGACAGGCAGACCACGGCTCGCTCGCGGGTTGCGGAAGGGTTCATGGCCCAAGCTTACCTCGGACCCGCGCGCGGAGTCGTGCTCGAGGCGAATCGAACGGATGGGCGTCGGGCGCGGAGGCGCGCCGAGGCTCGCGCGAGGGCGTCGGGCAGCGCGAGGCCGTATCATCGCGCGATCGGGCCGATGCCCCTCGCCTCCAGGCACCGCCCGCAGTCCTCCTTGCCCGTCCACGTCGCCCCCAACGCCGATGCTCGCTCTAGCCCATGGCCTCACCTTCGAACACCTCTACCGGCGCGAAGGACTCGAATCGGTCGACCAGGCCTTCCTGCGCGCGCTCGCCGCATCGGACGCGGAACTCCACGGCCGGCTGACCGCCGCGCGGCAGGACCCAGATGCCCTGTCGAGCGCGGACGAGTCCGCTCTGCTGATCGCGCTCGCGCCCCACGTGGACGACTTCGTCGGCGAGTTGTTCGGCATCTCCGCCGAGGTGACGGCGCTCGCGCGCCGGCACCACGACCTCGCGCCCCTGTTCGAGTGCAAGCGCCAGTTCGTGCAGCGCCAGGCCGCGACCAAGGTGTCGGCACAGGACCTCGAGGGCTTCGACGCCGCGGCGGCACGGGCTCGGCTGCAGGACTGGTTCGGCGAGACCTTTTCCGAGCTGGCCTTTGCGAACCATGCGCTCGCCTGGCAGCGGGACGAGGCCCAGGCCGAGCGAGCGCGCGTCGCGCTCCACTATGCCGCCTGGGCGCTCACCACGCCGGACGGTCGCCGGCACCATGCCTGCGGCGTGCTGTTCAAGGCGCCCCATCGCACCGACCCGTTGTCCCTCGTCCCGGTGCACACCGACCAGGGCGCGGGATATACCGCGCATCGACTGCCCGATGCCCTGCACCGGCATCGCGAAGGGTTCGCGCTCACCGACCCGGGTACGGACCTGGCCGGCGCGCTCGACCAGGCCCACTACTGCATCTGGTGCCACCACCAGGGCAAGGATTCCTGCTCGCGCGGCCTCGCCGAGAAGCTGCGCGGCACGCCCGAGGACATCGCCGCCCTGCCCACCGCCGCGCGCTACCGCAAGTCGCCGTTCGGGGTGACGCTGGCGGGGTGTCCGCTCGAGGAGCGGATCTCCGAGTTCCACGAGGTCAAGACGCAGGGCCACGCGATCGGGGCACTGGCAATGATCGCCGTGGACAATCCGATGCTGCCGGCCACCGGCCACCGGATCTGCAACGACTGCATGAAGTCGTGCATCTACCAGAAGACCGAACCGGTCGACATTCCCCAGGCCGAGACCCGCACCCTGAAGGACGTGCTCGAGCTGCCGTGGGGCTTCGAGATCTACAGCCTGCTCACCCGCTGGAATCCCCTCGACCTGCGCCGATCGCTGCCACGGTCGCCGTCCGGGCGACGCGTGCTGGTCGTCGGACTCGGTCCGGCCGGCTTCACGCTGGCCCACCACCTGCTCAACGACGGCCATACGGTGGTCGCGATCGACGGCCTCAAGATCGAACCGCTCCCGCCCTCGCTGTCCGGGGTCGACGCCCACGGCCAGCGCGTGCCGTTCCGCCCGGTGCGAGACGTGACCGAACTCTATGAAGCCCTCGACGAGCGCGCGATGGCGGGGTTCGGCGGCGTGGCCGAGTACGGCATCACGGTGCGCTGGAACAAGAACTTCCTCAAGCTGATCCGCCTGGTGCTCGAGCGACGGGCGTCCTTCGCGATGTACGGCGGGGTTCGCTTCGGCGGCACGCTCGGCGTGGACGAGGCCTTCGCCGCCGGCTTCGACCACGTCGCGCTCGCCGCCGGCGCTGGCCGCCCGACCGTGCTCGACATGCCCAACGGACTCGCCCGCGGCGTGCGCACGGCCTCCGACTTCCTGATGGGGCTGCAACTCACCGGGGCGGCAAAGCGCGATTCGATCGCGAACCTCCAGCTGCGACTGCCGGTCGTCGTCATCGGCGGGGGACTCACCGCGATCGATACGGCCACCGAATCGCTCGCCTACTACCCGGTGCAGGTGGAGAAGTTCCTGGCGCGCTTCGAGCAGCTCTGCGCCGAACGCGGCGAGGCCGCCGTGCGCGCCGCCTGGGACGCCGAGGAGCGTGCGATCGCCGACGAATTCATCGCGCACGCCCGGGCGATACGCGAGGAGCGCGCGAGCGCCGCGGCCGAGGGCCGCTCTCCTCGACTGCTCGAGCGGCTGCAGTCCTGGGGCGGGGTGACGCTCGCCTACCGCAAGCGGATGATCGATTCGCCGTCCTACACGCTCAACCACGAGGAAGTGCACAAGGCGCTCGAGGAAGGCATCGTCTTCGCCGAAGGCCTGTCGCCGCTTCGCATCGATGTCGACGGACATGGCCATGCGTCGTCGATCACCTTCACGCGCCAGCTCGTGGAGTCCGACGGACGATGGCGCGATGCCGGACAAGTCACGTTGCCCGCGCGCAGCGTCCTCATCGCCGCCGGCACGCAACCCAACACCGTGCTCGCGCGCGAGGACGCCGCGCACTTCGAACTGGACGGCCGCTACTTCCGCGCCTGCGACGAGAGCGGCGAGCCGGTGCGGCCCGAACGCGCGATCTCCAAGCCGCGCGAAGTGCGCGTGTTCCTGTCCCGAGCCCCCGACGGCCGGCTGGTGAGCTTCTTCGGCGACCTGCATCCGTCCTACTTCGGCAACGTCGTCAAGGCGATGGGCTCGGCGCGGCAGGGCTATCCCGCCGTGAGCCGGGCGCTCGCCGCGCGCCCCCCGTCGAGTTCGCTGGATGATGCGGAGTTCCTCGCCGGGATGAACGACAGCCTCCGGGCGACGGTGCACGCGGTGCAGCGACTCACCCCGAACATCGTCGAGGTGGTCGTCCGTGCGCCGCGCGCGGCCCGGCGCTTCCAGCCCGGCCAGTTCTATCGACTGCAGAATTACGAATCGAACGCGGTCCACGTCGACGGCACGCGGCTCGCCATGGAAGGACTCGCGATGACCGGCGCCTGGGTCGATCGCGAGCGTGGGCTGGTCTCCACGATCGCGCTGGAGATGGGCGGCTCCTCGAGCCTGTGCCGCGCGCTGCGTCCCGGCGAACCGGTTGTTCTGATGGGCCCGACCGGCGAGCCCACCCACATCACCTCGGGCGAGACGGTGCTGCTGGCCGGAGGCGGCCTGGGCAACGCCGTGCTCTTCTCGATCGGCCAGGCGTTGCGCGCGGCCGGCTCACGGGTGCTCTACTTCGCGGGCTACAAGAAGCGGATCGATCGCTACAAGGTCGAGGAGATCGAGGCCGCGGCCGATGCCGTCGTCTGGTGCTGCGACGAGGCTCCGGGGTTCGAACCTTCGCGTCCCCAGGACCGAACGACGAGCCGGAACATCGTCGAGGCGATGCTCGCGTACGCGCGCGGCGATCTCGGCCCGGCCGCGATCCCGATGTCCGAGGTCGATCGCGTGATCGCGATCGGCTCCGACCGGATGATGGCCGCGGTGGCGGCCGCCCGCCACGGCGTGCTCGCCCCGTATCTCAAGCCGACGCACGAGGCGATCGGGTCGATCAACTCCCCGATGCAGTGCATGATGAAGGAGATCTGCGCGCAGTGCCTGCAGCCGCATCGCGACCCGACCACGGGCGCCGTGACCTGGGTCTTCTCGTGCTTCAACCAGGACCAGTCGCTCGACCGCGTGGACTTCCCCGCACTGGCCGAGCGACTGCGCCAGAACTCGGTCCAGGAAAAACTGACCGCCCAGTGGATCGCGCGCTGCGTCGAGCGTGCAGGCCTGCCCGGCGTCTGACCCGGGTCGCGGGTACGCTCAGCCGCCCGCGGCGGCGAGGGTGTTGACCACCAGCATCGCCACGGTCATCGGCCCGACGCCGCCCGGGACCGGGGTGATCCACCCGGCGACCGGTTCGGCCGAGGCGAAATCGACGTCGCCGACCAGCCGGCCGTCCGCCGTACGGTTGATCCCCACGTCGAGCACGACCGCGCCGGGCTTGATCATGTCGCCGGTCACCAGCCCCGGTCGTCCCACGGCGACGACCAGCACGTCGGCGCGCCGGGTCTGCTCCGCGAGGTCGACGGTCTTCGAGGTGCACACGGTCACCGTTGCATCGCGTCCGAGCAGCAGCAGCGCCATCGGCTTGCCGACCGTGTTGCTACGCCCGACCACCACGGCCTGGCAGCCACGCAGCGGCGTGCCGACCGAGTCGAGCATGCGCATCATCCCGGCCGGCGTGCACGGCGGAAACCGGGTATGCCCACCGAGCAGGTCGCCCCGATTGACGACGTGAAACCCGTCCACGTCCTTCTCGGCCGAGACTTCGGCGAGCAGCGCGGCCTCGTCGAGGGGGTGCGGCAGCGGCAACTGCACCAGGATGCCGTGGATCGAGGGATCGGCATTCAGTTCGCGGATCCGGTCGGCGACCTCCGCCTGCGTGGCCGTGTCCGGGAATTCGTGCACCACCGAGCGAACCCCGACCCGGCCGCACGCCTTCACCTTGTTGCCGATGTAGGCGCGCGACGCCGGGTTGTTGCCGACCAGGATGACGGCGAGCCCCGGGTGCACGCCGCGCGCGGCCAGCGCCTCGACGCGTGTCCTGCACTCCTCGAGCACCGTATCGGCGAGCGCCTTGCCATCGATGCGCCTGGCTGCCATCGCTGCCTCCTTCCGGGAAAGCCGCGCACTCTAGGCCAATCGCACCGCAGCGGCAACTCCGGCGCGGCCGCCCGAGCGGGGTACGCCTTCGTCGGCCGGACGCAGCCCGGGCCCGTGCACGGCGACAGGGGCGCGCGCCGGCACCCCGGGACGGAGCCCTATCGGGTCGCGCCGCGCCCGGTCGCCGGGGGCGTGATCGTTCCCCGGCCGCTGTCGCCGGGCCTGGCGGCAGGCTGCGGCGAGGATGCGCTCAGCACCTGGATGAACACCTCGTCCTGCCGGATCATCCCCAGTTCGGACCGCGCACGCTCCTCGATGGCCGCATAGCCGGACTTGAGGTCGCGGACCTCCGCATCGAGCGCGGCATTCCTCGCGGCCAGCCGCGCGTTGACCTCGCGCTGCTCCTCGACCTGGCGGTCGACCATCCACACCCGCAACCAGCTGCCCTTGCCGATCCACAGCGGAACCTGCAGCAGCAGCAGCACGCCGGCGAGCACGAGGCTGAGCAGTCTCATCGACCGGTCTCCCGCCGTGCGCCGCGCACGCCGGCCTGCGAACGCCTATCGACGCTGGCGGAACGCTGCGCGGCCACCGTAGCCTGCGGCATCGCCGAGGTCCTCCTGGATGCGCAGCAACTGGTTGTACTTCGCGACACGATCGGTGCGGCACAGCGATCCGGTCTTGATCTGCATCGCGTGGGTGGCCACCGAGATGTCCGCGATCGTGGTGTCCTCGGTCTCGCCCGATCGGTGCGAGATGACCGACGAGTAGCCGGCCTGGCGCGCGAGATCGACGGCGTCGAGGGTCTCGGTGAGGGTGCCGATCTGGTTGACCTTGATCAGGATCGCGTTGGCGACCCCGGCCTCGATGCCCTCGCGCAGGATGGCGCTGTTGGTCACGAACAGGTCGTCGCCCACCAGTTGCACCTTGCTGCCGAGGCGTTCGGTCAGCAGCTTCCAGCCCGCCCAGTCGTCCTCGGCCATGCCATCCTCGATGCTCACGATCGGGTAGCGCTCGACCCAGCGGGCGAGGTAGTCGGTGAATTCGCCGGCGCTCAGGATCGCCCGCTCCGACGCGAGCCGGTAGCGACCGTCCTCGTGGAACTCGGAACTCGCGCAGTCGAGCGCGAGCGCGACATCCTCGCCCGGCCGGTAACCGGCACGCTCGATGGCCTCGAGCACCAGTTCGATGGCGGCCTCGTTGTTGGGAAGGTCGGGCGCGAACCCGCCCTCGTCGCCCACGCCGGTCGACAGGCCCCGCCCGTCGATCAGCTTGCGCAACGCCTGGAACACCTCGGCGCCGCAGCGCAACGCCTCGGAGAAACTCGCCGCGCCCCAGGGCACGATCATGAACTCCTGCATGTCGAGGTTGTTGTTCGCGTGCGCACCGCCGTTGATCACGTTCATCATCGGCACCGGCAGGCGCATCGGTCCCGCCCCGCCGAGGTAGCGGTACAGCGGAAGCCCCGACTCCTCGGCGGCCGCTTTCGCGACGGCCAGCGACACCGCGAGCAGCGAGTTGGCGCCCAGCCGGCCCTTGTTGTCGGTTCCGTCCAGGTCGACCAGGGTGCGGTCGATGAAGGCCTGTTCGATCGCATCGAGGCCGATGATCGCCTCGCAGATCTCGGTGTTCACGTGCTCGACCGCCCGCAGCACCCCCTTGCCGCCGAAGCGCTGCACGTCGCCGTCGCGCATCTCGAGCGCCTCGCGGGCACCGGTCGAGGCCCCGGAGGGCACGGCCGCGCGACCCATCACGCCGGACTCGAGCAGTACGTCGGCCTCGACCGTCGGATTGCCGCGCGAGTCGAGGATCTCGCGCGCGACCACGTCTACGATTGCACTCATCGGGTACTCCAGGCTGTCAGACTGTGCGCGCCGCGAACCGCGGCGCACCGATTCAACCGCGCAGCACGTCCTCGGCCAGCGGCCGGGATTTCACCAGCCGGTCGATCTCGACCAGCGTGGCGAGCAGGCCCTGCACGTGCGGCAGCGGCCAGGCGTTCGGACCGTCGGACAACGCCTCGGTGGGCCGCGGGTGGGTCTCCATGAACAGGCCGGCCACGCCGGCGGCCACCGCCGCGCGCGCCAGTACCGGCACGAACTCGCGCTGCCCGCCGCTGGCACTGCCCTGCCCGCCGGGCAACTGCACCGAGTGCGTGGCATCGAACACCACCGGGCACCCGGTGGCGCGCATGATGGACAGCGATCGCATGTCCGAGACCAGGTTCTGGTAGCCGAACGAGAAACCCCGCTCGCAGACCATGATGTTGTCCTGCCCGCTGGACGCGCGCGCCTTGTCGACGACGTTGCCCATCTCCTGGGGCGAGAGGAACTGGCCCTTCTTGATGTTCACCGGGCGCCCGGCGGACGCGACCGCGCGGATGAAGTCGGTCTGGCGGCACAGGAACGCGGGGGTCTGCAGCACGTCGACCGCCGCGGCGACCTCGTTGACCTCGCCCGCCTCGTGCACGTCGGTGAGCACGGGTATGCCGAAGCGGGTTCGCACCCCGGCGAGGATCTCCAGCCCCTTGGACATGCCCAGCCCGCGAAACGAACTGCCCGAACTGCGGTTGGCCTTGTCGTACGAGGCCTTGAACACGAACGGCACGCCCAGCGCGCGGGTGATCTCGACCAGTTGCCCGGCGACCTCCTCGACGAGATCGCGCGACTCGATCACGCAGGGGCCTGCGATCAGGAACAGCGGCCGGTCGCCGCCGACCTCGTGTCCGCACAGATTCATGACGCCCCTCTCGGAGGGCCGCCGCTGGCGACGCCCATCAGGCGGCACCCGCGCCACGCGCGGCCGAGTGCTCGATGGCGGCTCGCACGAATGCCGTGAAGAGCGGATGTCCGGCGCGCGGCGTGGACGTGAATTCGGGGTGGAACTGGACCCCGACGAAGAACGGATGGCTCGGCAGTTCCATCATTTCGGGCAGCGACTCGGTCGGGGTTCGTGCCGAGACGCGGTACCCGGCCGCCTCCAGGCGCGGCACGTAGGCCGGGTTCACCTCGTAGCGGTGCCGATGCCGCTCGTTGACTTCGGGGCCGTAGATCGCCGCCGCCCGCGTGCCGGGCGCCACCGGGCAGCGCTGCGCGCCCAGGCGCATGGTGCCGCCGAGGTCGGACTGGTCGGTGCGGCGCTCCACGCTGCCGCTGCGATCGGTCCACTCGGTGATGAGCGCGACCACCGGGTGCGGCGTGTCGGGATCGAATTCGGTCGAGTTCGCGCCGGCCAGCCCGCAGACGTCGCGCGCGAACTCGATGGTCGCCAGTTGCATGCCGAGGCAGATGCCCAGGTAGGGGACGCCGCGCTCGCGGGCGTGCCGGATCGCGCGCATCTTGCCTTCGGTTCCCCGCTTGCCGAACCCGCCCGGCACCAGGATCGCGTCGACCGCCTCGAGCGCAGGCAATCCCTCGCCGCGCTCGATCGCCTCGGAGTCGATGTAGTCGATGACCACGCGGGTGCGCGTGTGGATCCCCGCGTGCGTCAGCGCCTCGTTCAGCGACTTGTACGAGTCGGACAGATCGACGTACTTGCCGACCATGCCGATGCGCACCGTGCGCTCGGGATGCTCGAGCGCGTGGACGATGGCCTCCCAGGCGGAGAGGTCGGCCGGGGGGGCACTCACATCCAGCACGTCGCAGACGATCTGGTCCAGCCCCTGCCGATGCAGCATCGAGGGGATCTTGTAGATGGAGTCGGCATCCCAGACCGAGATCACCGAGTCGAGCGGGACGTTCGAGAACAGCGAGATCTTGCCGCGCTCGTCGTCCGGGATCGGGCGATCGGCGCGGCACAGCAGCACGTCGGGCGAGATGCCGATCTCCCGCAGCTTCTGCACGCTGTGCTGCGTGGGTTTGGTCTTCAGTTCGCCGGCCGAGGGAATGAAGGGCACGAGCGTGAGGTGCACGAAACAGCAGGAGCCGCGCCCGAGGCGCAGGCTCATCTGTCGCGCCGCCTCGACGAAGGGCAGCGACTCGATGTCACCGACCGTGCCGCCGATCTCGACGATCGCCACGTCCGCCGCGCCATCCCACGCCGCACGCGCACCGCGCTCGACGAAATCCTGGATCTCGTTGGTGATGTGCGGGATGACCTGGACCGTCTTGCCCAGGTATTCGCCCCGTCGCTCCTTCTTGATCACCGACTCGTAGATCTGGCCGGTGGTGAAGTTGTTCACCCGTCGCATGCGGGTGGACACGAAGCGCTCGTAGTGGCCGAGGTCGAGGTCCGTCTCCGCGCCGTCCTCGGTGACGAACACCTCCCCGTGCTGGAAGGGACTCATCGTGCCGGGATCGACGTTGATGTACGGGTCGAGCTTGAGCAGCGCGACCTTCAGGCCGCGGGTCTCCAGGATGGCCCCCAGGGAAGCGGCAGCGATGCCCTTTCCGAGGGAGGAGACGACACCGCCGGTGACGAAGATGTACTTGGGCATTCCTGGGGACGCTGCAGGTTTTCCGGATTCTAGCGCAAACCGCCTCGCCCGAACGCGCGGGAGGCGTCGCGCAGTCCGGGGCCCGCGCCCGGATGGGACCCGGTTGTGTCAGAATCCCGGGCTTCGCGGCTGGCCGCCCGACCCTCCGGACGGCCTCGCCCCGCCCGCAGCCGCCCGGACCGCGTCGCCGAACGATGGCGTCGCACCGTGACAGGAGCGCTGCGGCCCGGCCCGTCGCCGCAACCGCCAGAGAACCCGAGGAGGAACTAGACATGGCCCAGTCCACGAAAGCTGCAGACTTGATCGCGCGCTCGGGTGTGCCCGCCTACGTGAAGCACGGCCGGCTGATCGCCTGGGTCGAGGAAATGGCCGCCCTGTGCGAGCCCGAGCGCATCGTCTGGTGCGACGGCTCGCAGGAAGAATACGACCGCCTGTGCGAGGAGATGATCGCCGCCGGCTCGATGATCCGGCTCGATCCGGCCAAGCGCCCGAACAGCTTCCTCGTGCGCTCCGACCCCGCCGACGTCGCCCGGATGGAGGACCGCACCTTCGTCTGCACGACGGACCCGGACGATGCCGGACCGAACAACAACTGGGTGGCGCCCGCCGAAATGAAGGCCACCCTCAACGGCCTGTTCAAGGGCTGCATGCGCGGGCGGCCGATGTACGTGATCCCCTACAGCATGGGGCCGCTCGGATCGCACATCGCCCACATCGGGGTGGAACTGTCCGACTCGCCCTACGTCGTGGTGTCGATGCGCATCATGACCCGCATGGGCGCGCCGGTCTACGACGTCCTGGGCAGCGACGGCGAGTTCGTGCCCTGCATCCACTCGGTCGGCATGCCGCTCGAACCCGGCCAGAAGGACATCGCGTGGCCCAGCAACCGGGAGCACAAGTACATCGTGCACTACCCGGAAGAGAAGTCGATCTGGTCGTTCGGCAGCGGCTACGGCGGCAATGCGCTGCTCGGCAAGAAGTGTTTCGCGCTGCGGATCGCATCGATCATGGCGCGCGAGCAGGGATGGCTGGCCGAGCACATGCTCATCCTCGGCGTGACCTCCCCCGCCGGCGAGAAGAGCTACGTGGCCGCCGCCTTCCCCAGTGCCTGCGGCAAGACCAACCTGGCGATGCTCGTGCCCCCGGCGGCCATGGAGGGCTGGAAGATCACCACCGTCGGCGAGGACATCGCCTGGATCAAGCCCGGCGCCGATGGCCGGCTCTACGCGATCAATCCCGAGGCGGGCTACTTCGGGGTGGCCCCGGGCACGGGACCGGACACCAACGCCACCGCGCTGGCGATGCTCGACGCCGACACCATCTTCACCAACGTCGCGCTCACGCCGGACGGGGACGTCTGGTGGGAGGGCATGACCAAGACCCCGCCGCCCGAACTGATCGACTGGCAGGGCAAGCCCTGGACGCCGGACTGCGGCCGCCTTGCCGCCCATCCGAATTCGCGCTTCACCGTGGCGGCCACCCGCTGCGCCTCGCTCGATCCCGAGTGGGACAACCCGAACGGCGTGCCGATCAGCGCGTTCGTGTTCGGCGGTCGCCGCAACGACACCGTTCCGCTCGTCGCCGAAGGCTTCAACTGGAACTACGGCGTGTACATGGCCGCGACGATGGGCTCCGAGACCACCGCGGCGGCGACCGGCAAGGTCGGCGTGGTGCGTCGCGATCCGTTCGCGATGCTGCCCTTCTGCGGCTACCACTTCGGCGACTACTTCAACCACTGGCTGCGCATCGGCCACACCGTGGACCAGGCCCCGCGCATCTACTGCGTGAACTGGTTCCTGCGCGACGAGAAGGGCGGCTTCATGTGGCCTGGCTTCGGCGAGAACATGCGCGTGCTCAAGTGGATCGTCGAGCGTACCCAGGGTCGCGTGGGCGCCGCCGAAACAGCGCTGGGCTGGATCCCGCGCTACGAGGACATGGACTTCCGCGGCCTGGACATCAGCCGCGAGCGCTTCGAGCAGCTGACCCGGATCGACGCGGAGCTGTGGCGCCGCGAACTCGAGCAGCACGGCGAACTCTTCGAGCAGCTCAAGTCCCGGCTGCCGCGCGAGATGACGCTCAAGCGCGAACTGTTCGCGCTCGACCTCTGGCGCGACGCGGCCTGAGGGCCCTCGCCGCCCGCCTTCGCGCGGGCGGTGCCGCGGCCGTGATCGCGTCCGCGGGCGGGACCGTACGGCCTGCCCGCACCGGTTGCCGCCCCGGCGCGCGGGTGGAAGGCTGCCGGGCGGCAGCGGCCGCGCGAGCGGCGACTGCGCGGGCGCGCGGCCGGCCGACTCAGCGCTTCGGGTAGGCGACCACCATCTCGATCTCCACCCGCGCGCCCGGGGTCGAGAGCTGGTTGACGCAGATCGTGGTGCTCGCCGGCGTCCAGTCGCCGAAGTATTCGGCCATCACCGCCACCAGGCCGTCCATGTCGCGCATGTCGGTCAGGAACTTGGTGACCTTGACCACGTCCGTCCAGCGCAGGCCCTCATGCTCGAGGATGCCGCGGATGTTCTCCATTGCGCGGCGCGTCTGTTCGCGGATCGACACCGGATGGTCGTGCTCCTGCAGGTCGTGCGGGTGGCGGTGGTAGAGCGGCGAGGGGGTCGCGCCGGACACGAACAGCAGGTCGGCGCCGCCGACCACGCGCATGGCCGGGGCGTACGGCATGTCCGGGCGCCGCTCGGGCTGGGTCTGGATCTCGTGCAGGTCGGGGTTGGTCGGGGACACCTGGTGCGGTCGGGTATGGGCGGCCATGTCGGACTCCGTGGGGTTGCCTCGGCGCCATCGGCGACGCGGCAGGTGGGGAAAAGTATACTCAGGTCGCCCCCGTCCATTCCCCCGAGGAGCGTCGCCATGCGTAGGTCCGCAGCCCCGATCCCTTCCCGACCGGCCAGTCGCAGCCGCCGGCGCGTACTCGCCGCGGCCGGCGCGGCCGCGGCCGTGTCCGCGCCGTACGTGAACGTGCTCGCGCAGGCTCCCCGCGCGAAGATCCGCATCGGCGTGGTTCCCCTGATCTCCTCCGGTCCGCTGTTCATCGCCCAGGCGCGCGGATTCTGGGATCGCATGAACATCGAGGCCGAATACCGCTATTTCACCGACGGGGCACTGGCCGTGCCCGCGCTGGTGGCCGGCGAACTCGACTTCACCGTGGCGACCTGCAACGCCGGCATCTTCAACACCATCTCGCGCGGGGCCCCGTTCAAGTTCATGCTCGACCGTGGCTCCGAGCGCCCGGGTTCCGGGTCGATGACCATCGTGGTCAGCAACAAGCTGCATGCCGCAGGTCTCACCGCGGCCGAGCGGATGGACATGCTCAAGGGCCAGCGGCTGGGCCTGCAGGCCCCGGGCGGCATCGACCAGTTCCTGCTGGGACGCGGCGTGCAGAAGGCAGGCCTCAATCCGCTCTCCGACGTGAACTGGGTGACCGGCCTCGCCTACCCCGACCTCGTGCGTGCGCTCGGCGCGGGCCAGGTCGACGCGGCCAACATCCCGGTACCGCTCGCCTTCCTCGCCGAGAAGAACAACACCGGACGCATCGCGTTCCCCGGATCGGACATCGAGCCCGCGACCCAGCTCGCCTGCTTCGCGGCGCCTTCGAAGCTGCTCGGCAAGGACCGCTCGCTCGCGACCCGCTTCTGCATGGTGCACCTGCACGCCGCACGCCTGTTCAACAACGCCGCCCAGTCGCGCGACCCCGAGATCGTGAAGATCATCTCCAGCTTCACCAAGGTCCCCGAGCCGCTGATCGTCTCCGCCGCGCCCCGCTGGACGTGGTTCACCGAGAACGGCCTGCCCAACATCGACTCCGCACTGTTCCAGGCGAACTTCTGGCAGCAGTCGATGAAGCTGGTCAGCGGCAAGGTCACTCGCGAGCAGGTCTTCGAACTGGGCGCGGCCCAGGAGGCCTACAACCGGCTGCGCGAGAAGAACCCGCTGACCGCCTGAGCCGGCCGCACCGCGATGGGCAGCCCGGAGATCCGGCTGGAGGACGTGAGCCTCGTCTACGAGGCCGACGGGTCCACCGTGCTCGCCCTGGAGGGCCTGGACTGCCGGCTTGCCGCCGGACAGGTCACCGCGATCATCGGGCCCAGCGGCTGCGGGAAGAGCACGATGATGCAGATCACCCGCGGCTTCATGGCGCCCAGCCGCGGCCGGCTGTCCTTCCACGCCCCCGACGGCACCCCACTCGACCGCCCGCCGCGCATGGCGACCGTCTGGCAGTCCTTCAACCTGTTCCCGTGGCGCACGGTCGAGGAGAACGTCGCCTTCGGGCTGGAGATGTCGGGCATGCCCGCCGCGCAGCGCCGGGAGAAGGCGCACGAGGCGCTGCGCAGCGTCGATCTCGCCGGCTTCGAGCGCAAGTACCCGCGCCAGTTGTCGGGCGGCATGCGCCAGCGGGTGGGCATGGCGCGCGCGCTGGTCCTGGACCCGGACGTGCTGCTGCTCGACGAGCCGTTCGGCGCGCTCGACGCACAGACCCGGCTCGTGCTGCAGGAACAGCTCGCCGCGATGGTCGCGCGTACCGGCAAGACCGTGATGCTGATCACCCACTCGATCGAGGAGGCCGTGCTGCTCGCCGACACGGTCTACGTGCTGAGCGCGCGCCCCGGGCGGGTCGCGGCCGAAGTCGCGATCGACCTGCCCAAGCCGCGGTCGATGGCGAGCACGCGCGACCCGCGCTACGCGGCGTACTTCGAGCACATCTACACGCTGCTCAAGGCCGAGGTGGTGCGCTCGATGCAGGCACCGGAGGCGGCGTCCTGATGGCCCTGCGATCGTCGAGCACCCCGGAGGGGGACGCCGCCCTGCGCCCGGTGCGCACCGGCGCCGGGCCAGCCGATCGCGTCACCGGGTGGGTGGCCGTGGCCATCGCGATCGCCCTCTGGGAGGCCCTGTGCCGCGGGCTCGGCGTCTCCCCGCTGTACCTGCCGCCGCCCAGCCAGGTGGCCGTGGCGCTGTACGAACTGTTCGCGCACAAGCAGGCGCTGGCCGACCTGGCGATCACGCTCTACCGGATCTTCGCGGGCTTCGCGATCGGCCTGGTGGCGGGCATCGGCCTGGGCATCGCCATGGGCGTCTCCCGACGCTTCGAGGCCATCGCCGACGTGTTCATCGCCGCGCTCTACCCGCTACCCAAGATCACCCTGATCCCCCTGCTGATCATCTGGCTGGGCACGGGCGGGCCCTTCATGCTCGCGATCAGCGCACTGGGCGCGCTGTTCCCGGTGATCATCAATACGCTGCTGGGCGTGCGGCAGTGCGACCCCGGGTTGCTGATGGCTGCCCGCGACCTCGGTGCCTCGGAGCGCCAGATCGTGCGCCACGTCCTGCTGCCGGCCGCAGTGCCCTCGGTGTTCGCGGGTGCCCGGCTCGGACTCGGCGTGTCGATCATCCTCGTCGTCGCGGCCGAGATGGTGGTGGGCAAGCTGGGGCTGGGTGCACGCCTCTACCTCGCGGGCCAGGTCCTCGAGACGGAAACCGTCTTCGCGGTGCTGGTGCTGCTGGCCCTGTTGGGCATCCTGGTCACGCGCGCGCTCGACGCACTGGACAGCCTGACCGGACAGTGGCGCAACTGAGCGTGCCCCGGACGAACGCCCGCGGTCGCTGAACCCAGCCCCGCGCGCGGCAGGGCTGGCGCACGCGCACCGCCTTCGCCCGGCCGGCTCCCTCGCCGGCCCGGCGAAGGCTCAGCCGCGACCGAGCCTGGCCGCCTCCTGGGCAAGGTAGAGCCAGGTGTCGACCACCGTGTCCGGGTTGAGCGACAGGCTTCCGATGCCCTCTTCCATCAGCCAGCGCGCCGGGTCGGGATGGTCCGACGGCCCTTGCCCGCAGATGCCGACGTACTTGTCCTGCCGCCGGCAGGCCTGGATCGCCATCGAGAGCATCTTCTTGACCGCCGGATCACGCTCGTCGAAGGACTCGGCGATCGACCCGCCGGAGTCACGGTCGATCGCCAGCGTGAGCTGCGTCATGTCGTTCGATCCGATCGAGAATCCGTCGAAGTACTCGAGGAACTCGTCGGCGAGCAACGCATTCGAGGGGATCTCGCACATCATGATCAGCCGAAGTCCGTTCTCGCCGCGGCGAAGGCCATTCTGCGCGAGCAGTTCAACCACCTTGCGCGCCTCCTCGAGCGTGCGCACGAACGGCACCATGATCTCGACGTTGGTGAGCCCCATCTCGTCGCGAACGCGGCGAAGCGCCAGGCACTCGAGCTCGAAGCAGTCGCGGAACGCTGCGGCCACGTAGCGCGACGCGCCGCGGAACCCGAGCATCGGGTTCTCCTCGTGCGGCTCGTAATTGAGGCCACCGAGCAGGCTCGAGTACTCGTTCGACTTGAAATCGGACAGGCGCACGATCACCGGCTTCGGGAAGAAGGCCGCACCCAGCGTGCCGACGCCCTCGGCAAGCTTGTCGATGTAGAAGTCGCGCGGGCTCGCATAACCGGCGGCGCGGTCCTCGACCTGCCGCCGCAGATCGGACGGCAGGTTGGGGTAGTCGAGGCAGGCCTTGGGGTGCACGCCGATCATCCGCGCCACGATGAACTCGAGCCGTGCCAGCCCCACCCCGTCGTTGGGCAGGCGCTGGAACTCGAAGGCGAGCTCCGGGTTGCCGACGTTCATGCTGATCTTGACCGGCGGGTGGGGCATGCGATCGAGCGGCACGTCGTTGATCGCCGTCTCGAGGATGCCGCGGTACACGTTGCCGGTGTCCCCCTCGGAGCAGGATACGGTGACCAGTTCGCCGTCGTGCAGGATCCGAGTGGCATCGCCGCAGCCGACCACGGCGGGGATGCCGAGTTCGCGGGCGATGATCGCGGCGTGGCAGGTACGTCCGCCACGATTGGTGACGATCGCCGAGGCGCGCTTCATGACCGGTTCCCAGTCAGGGTCGGTCATGTCGGTCACGAGCACGTCGCCGGGCTGCACCTTGTGCATCTGCGAGGCCGACTCGATCAGCCGAACCGGGCCGCTACCCACCTTCTGGCCGATCGCCCGGCCGGAGGTCAGCAGTTCGGATTTCTGCTTGAGCCGGTAGCGACGCAGGGTCTCGACCTCGGCGTTGGCCTTCACCGTCTCCGGCCGTGCCTGCAGGATGTACAACAGTCCGTCCTCGCCGTCGCGGGCCCACTCGATATCCATGGGCCGCCCGTAGTGGGCCTCGATCTTCACCGCGTCGCGAGCCAGTTGCTCGACCTCGGCATCGCCGATCGAGAAGCGCCGACGATCGCCCTCGCGTACGTCGACCGTGCGCACCGATCGCCCCGCCTCGCGCTCATCGGTGAACACCATCTTGATCGCCTTGGTGCCCAGTGAGCGACGGATGATCGCGCGCCGTCCGGCAGCCAGCGCCGGCTTGTACACGTAGAACTCGTCCGGGTTGACCGCGCCCTGCACGACCGCCTCGCCCAGCCCCCACGAGGCGGTGATGAACACCACCTTGTCGAAGCCCGACTCGGTGTCGAGGGTGAACATCACGCCGGAGGCCCCGGTGTCGCTGCGAACCATGCGCTGCACGCCCGCCGACAGGGCGACATCGTCGTGCGAATACCCCTTGTGCACCCGATAGGCGATCGCGCGGTCGTTGTAGAGCGATGCGAAGACGTGGCGGATGGCGGCGATCACGTTGTCGGCGCCATGGATGTTGAGGAAGGTCTCCTGCTGCCCGGCGAAGGACGCGTCGGGCATGTCCTCGGCCGTCGCCGATGAACGCACCGCGACGGAGAGATGATCGCCCGCTTCGCCGACCAGCGCGACATAGGCCTGGCGCACCGCCTGCTCGAGCGCTGGCGGCAGGGGTGCCTCGGCGATCCAGCCGCGGATGTCCGCACCCGCCGAGGCCAGCGACTTCACGTCGTCGACGTCCAGCCCGCGCAACCTCGCGGCGATGCGCGCGTCCAGCCCCCCGTGCGAGAGGAATTCGCGATAGGCATCGGCGGTGGTGGCGAATCCCGCGGGCACCCGAACGCCCAGGTGCGCGAGCGAGCCGATCATCTCGCCCAGCGAGGCGTTCTTGCCCCCCACGCGCGCCACGTCGGTCATGCGCAGTTGCGAGAAATCGATGACGTATGCGTCCATGCCAGCCTCCGCTCCGGCCGGGACTGCCTCGCAGCCCGGCAGACGGGATCGCGCCGGTTGTGCGATCCGCCGTCGGTGCGTATGGTAGCCCAACGACACCGCCCTCCACCCCGCCCGGCATGACGCCCCACCGAACGGCTTTCTTCGTCTCAGACCGCACCGGCATCACCGTGGAGGCCCTGGGGCACAGCCTGCTCACCCAGTTCGACAGCGTCAGCTTCACCGAGGTCACGGTCCCGTTCGTCGACTCCGCGCAGAAGGTGGCCGAACTGGTCCAGCGCATCGGCCAGACCGCAGCCCGCGACGGCGCGCGCCCGATCGTCTTCACGACGCTCGTGCGCGAGGAACTGGCGGCCGTGCTCAAGGCCTGTCCGGACGCGATGGTCATCGACTGCTTCGGCACCTTCATCGAGCCGCTCGAACACGAACTCGCCGCACGATCCACCCACCGGATCGGCGGCACCCACAGCGTCGAGGACACCGTCGGCTACGCACGGCGCATCGAGGCGGTGCACTTCACGCTCAGCCACGACGACGGAAGCTCGACGCGCGACTTCAAGGACGCGGACATCATCCTCGTTGGCGTATCCCGCTGCGGCAAGACCCCGACCTGCCTTTACCTTGCGCTCCAGTACGGGTTGCGCGCGGCCAACTATCCGCTGATCCCCGAGGACTTCGAGCGGGGCGGATTGCCCGCGAGCCTGAACGGATTCAAGCCCAAGCTCTACGGGCTCACGATCGCGCCCGACCGCCTGCACAGCATCCGCAGCGAGCGCAAGCCCGACAGCCACTATGCGTCCCTCGACAACTGCCGGCATGAAGTCCGCGAGGCCGAGGCCCTGATGCGCGAAACCGGCATCCCCCATCTCGACGCGACCGCGAAGTCCATCGAGGAACTGGCCTCGACCATCGTCCACCAGGCCCATCTCAAGCGGCGGATCTTCTGATGGACATGCTCGGCGCCGATGCGCTGGTGCCCTCGCTCGCCGACCTGGCGCTCGCCGCGGCGCTCGCGTGGACGGCGGGACTCCGGCCGTACCTCGCGGCGCTGGTCGCCGGTCTCGCCGCGCGTGCCGGCGGGATCGACCTGCCCGCTGCCCTCGCCCCCCTCGCGCATCCGGCGGTACTCGGCACCGCCGCCGTGCTGTCGATGGTCGAGTGGCGCGTGAGCCGGATGCACGGGCTGGATTGCCTGTGGGACGTGCTGCACACGCCGATCCGCATCCCCGCGGGCACCGCCATGGCCGTCCTCGCACTGTCGCCGCAGCCCTATGCGCTCGCGCTGGCGGCCGGTGCCGCCGGTGCCGCGCTCGCCACGACGGCCCACGTCGGGAAATCGGTGGTTCGCGCCCTGATGAGCGCCGATCCGCTCGCCCGCCCTCCTCGCCGCGCGCTGTCGCTCGCCGAGGAACTCGCCACGCTCGCGCTGGTCGGGGTAGCCCTGGCATCGCCTGCGCTCGGCCTGGCGGGCGTCGTGCTGTCCTTCGGCGCCTGCGCCTGGATCATGCCGCGGCTGCTGCGAAGGCTGGCCCGTATCCGCCGCGAACTCCTCGACCTGCTCTCGCCGCTGGCCACGACCAGCCCGCGCTGACGCCGCGTGCCGACGGCAGTTCAGTCGCAACGACCGACCGAGCCGGACGCGCAGCGTCGGCCGTCCACCCACCAGGCATGGTCGAGCCGCGCGCCCTCGAAGTTCGCGCCTGCGATGACGGCGCCGCGCAGGTCGGCGTAGGACAGGTCGGCTCCACGCAGGTCCCCTGCCGGCATCTCGACCTCTCGAAGCGTGGCGCCGAACAACCGAGCCTGCGGCATCCGGACCCGGGTCAGGTCCGCCCCGGACAGATCGGCGTAATCCAGCCTCGCCTTCGACAGTTCGGCGTCGCGCAGCCGGATTCCGGCGAGTCGGGCCCGGCGCAGGTCGACGCC
>CAIKXV010000224.1 GCA_903831455.1 uncultured Pseudomonadota bacterium
ACCGTGCTCGACCGAGGACACGCGGGTGGTGAGCATGTCGAGCCGCTCGTGGGTGGAGCGGACGTCGGCGCGGATCGCGCGCAGGTGTTCGAGCACGAGGTCGGTCATGGCGGGGGACAACTCGGTCATCGCGGGGCCTCGAAGTCTGCGCATGGGCGACTGACGCAGCGACGCTTCAAAAGGGCGCAATTGACAGCATACCGCGACCGTGCGGGGCCGACGATGCCGGTGTCTCCCGAGGTCTGCTCGTCTGGCGTGTCCGGATACGCCCGGATGCGGGGAGCGGGAGTCCGGTGCCGTCCGGGCCGCGGCGCCTGCGGTGCGCCCGGCCGGAACGGTCAGGCGGGCGCGTCGGCGAGGTCCAGCCGGCGCTCGATCCGGTCGAGGCGTTGCTCGACGCGATCCAGTCGGCCGCCCATGTGGGCCATGTCCATGCGAAGCGCGGCCATGTCCATGCGCACGGCGGCGATGTCACCATGCAGCGAGGCGACGCCGTGTTCGACCGAGGACACGCGGGTGGTGAGCGCATCGAGCCGCTCGTGGGTGGAGCGGACGTCGGCGCGGATCGCGCGCAGGTGTTCGAGCACGAGGTCGGTCATGGCGGGGGACAACTCGGTCATCGCGGGGCCTCGAAGTCTGCGGGCAGGTGACTGACGCGGCGACGGTGGGAAACAACCCGGTCGGCAGCATACCGCGTTCCCGCATCGTCGCCCTCCGACGAGACGACCTCCGCCACGACCCCTGCCGGGCCTCGATACAGCCTGCTGCATCACGCAACAGCCCCGGGACAGCCTCTCGGCCCAGCCCCGGAAGAACCCCTCGAAGCTGCCCCCCGATACGACTGGCGAGACGGCCGAACACGTGTCCGCCGCGGCATGTGTCGACGAGCCGGCCGCGCGCCGTGGCCGACGATGCGCCCGAAAGACCTGCGCGCTGCGCAAGGCCGATCCGCTTCCGCCGACCGGACGTGACCGCCGGGATACGCCACACGCATCAGCGCGCGACGCCGGCCCCGATCATTCCAGCACCTTCCAGTCGGCGACCCGGTCGGGCGAGGGCGCGACCTCGCCCCGTTCGACGCGGCGCACGAGCTCGACCAGTCGCGCATTGACCGGCGCGGCCACGCCGACCTTCGCGCCCTCGGTCACGATCAGGCCGTTCAGGTAGTCGATCTCCGTGCGTCGGCCCTTGCGCATGTCCTGGCCCATCGACGGGCGCTGCTCGCCGCCGCGATGCTGCGCGAGGCGGATCAGCACGTCCTCGATCTCGGCGAGCGCGTCGGTCGAGCCCTCGCCGGCGCGCGCGAGCGTCTCGGGCTCGAGGCCCTGCTGCCCCATGATCGCGTAGCCCAGCGCCTGGCCGACGCGCACCGCCTCGGCGCCCAGCGCGATCGAGATGCGCCGGGTCGGTCGCGCGAGGTCGCGCTCGTTGCCGGTCATGCCGGTGGCGGCCGAAAGCCCATTGCGCATCACGTTGATGATCAGCTTCGACCAGCGCTCGCCCCAGAGATTGGGCGTGACCTTCGCGCTGTCGGCCGCGCGCAGCAGCGCGGCCACCTGCTCGGCGCGCGGGGTGATGCGTCCGTGCGCCTCGCCCACGCGATAGACCGTGTGCTGCTCCCCGCCCATGGGGATGTTGCGCTGGACGTGGCCGGGCCGGTCGAGTTCGGCGGCGAGCAGCGACACCGCGCAGCCCAGGGTGCGGCCCCAGCCGACCACGCTCGCCAGGCGTTCCTCGTTGATCGAGTTCTGAAGCGACACGCAGAAGCCGCCGGTGGCGAGATAGGGGCGGATCAGGTGCGCGGCCCACTCGGTGTCGTAGGACTTGACCGCGATGAACGCGATGTCCACCGGGCGCTCGCGCGCGAGTTGCTGCACGTCGCACACGTGCAGGATCGGAACGTCGACGGTGACCGACTCCGCGGGCGTCATGCCGTCGATCGACAGTCCGCGCGCGCGGACGGTCTCCACATGCTCGGGCCAGGCGTCGATCAGGGTCACGTCGTGGCCGGCGCGGCGCATCAGCGCCCCCGCGTAGCCGCCGATGGCGCCGGCGCCCACGAACACGATCCGTGGCGGGTGGGGGTTCATTCGTCGCTGCCTCCTCGCTGCGGGCCCCGGCGTTCGCGGGGCTTCCCGTCCATTGCCCGTGTCCGGTTGCCCGTACCCGGCTCGGGCCGTGCCCCGGTACCGGGCCGTGTTCCCGCCGATGGGGTGCCGCGTGTTCGACCGCGCCCGGGTGCGGGACGGAAAGTCCTCCCCGGCACGGGCATTCGCCGTCCCTGCCCGCGCACGCGGCAGCACGCAGCCACCGCCCGCTCGGGTCGCCCCCGCGCATCCGGCGAGGCGCGTGCCGTGCGCGAACCGTCCTGCCCGGCCCCGGGCGGGCCGCGAAGCGGCGCCCGACCCGACGCAGGGTACCATCGGTCAACGATCCGCCGCCTGCCTGCCTGCCCCCGTGACCGACCCCCGCGCCCTGCTGCCGCTGCTCGAACTGGCCGAGGCGGCCGAGCGCATGGGCGAGCTCGAGCGCGCGGTCGCGGCATGGCGTGATCTGTGCGCAGCCGCGCCGCGCGATGCCGCGCTCGCGCTGCGCCTCGGACTGGCCGAGTACGCCCTCGGCGACCTGAGGTCGGCCGAAGCCGCGCTCGCGCGCGCGGCGAAGCTCGACCGCCGCAGCGCCGCGCCGCTGGTCAACCTCGGCCTGGTGCAGAACGCCGCGGGCCGACACGCCGAGGCGACCGCGACGCTGCGGCGCGCGGTTGCCCTCGCGCCCGGTCTGGCGGTCGCGCACCTCAACCTCGCGCTGGCGCTGTCGGCGGCCGGCGAGCATCGGGCCGCGGTCGACAGCGCGCACCGGGCCTGCGCGCTGGCGCCGGCCGATGCCGAGGCCCAGGCCCTGCGTGGCAACGTGCTGCACGCGGCCGGCGATCTTCCGGCGGCCGAGGCGGCGTGGCGCGAGGCGCTGGCACTGGGCGCGCCTGCCGCAGGGCTGCTGCACAACCTTGCGACCGCGGCGCTGGCCCGAGACCGGGTCGAGGACGCGCTCGCGGGGTATCGCGCCGCGCTCGCGGCCGATCCGGGGTATGCCCCCGCCCGGGTCAACCTCGGCAACCTGCTGCAGCGCCAGCGCGACCTCGACGGAGCCGAGGCCGAGTTTGCCCGGGTGGTCGAGCACTCGGCGCAGTGGCCCGGCCCGGCGCTGGAGGCGCGCTACAACCTGGCCAACCTGTGGCGGATGACCGGTCGCCTGCACGAGGCGATCGAGGGCTACCGCGCGGTGCTGCAGGCGCAGCCCGACCACCCCGGCGCCGGCAGCAACCTGCTGCTCACGATGAACTATGCCGACCTGCCGCGCGAGGCGTTGCATGCGGCGCACATGGAAGTCGGTGGGCGCCTCTCGGCCCGCGCCTGCGCGGGCCCCGTCGCGGTACGCGCGGGCGCGGACGACCGCCGCGCCGGCGTTCGCGGCGTGCACGCCCACGCACGGATACCCGGGGTCGATGCGGGCGCATCCGCGGACCCCATCCGCATCGGGTTCGTGTCCCCCGACCTGCGCGACCACGTGGTGGCCCGCTACGTCGAGCCGCTGTTCGAGCACCTGCCTGCGCACGGCTTCGAGGTCACGGCCTACAGCAACCACGCGCGCCCGGACGCCGTGACGGCGCGGCTGCGCGCACGGGCGTCGCGCTGGCGGGACGTCGTGGCCCTTGGCGACGACGCGCTGCAGGAGACGATTGCGCGCGACCGGATCGACATCCTGGTCGACCTCGCCGGACACACCGATGGCCATCGCCTCGCGGTCTTCGCCCGTCGCGCCGCCCGGCTGCAGGTGACGATGATCGGTCACATCAACACCACCGGCGTGCCGGCGATGGACGCGCGGGTGACCGACCGCTGGGTGGAGCCCGAGGGCGGCGACCATGATCGCTGGTACGCCGAGCGACTGCTGCGATTGCCGTCCCCGTTCAGCGCCTGGTGCTTCCGTCCCCCGCCCGAGACGCTGCAGGAGCCGGTGTCCGCGACGCCGGCCCTGGGCGGCGAGCCGTTCACGCTGGCCTCGTTCAACAACTGGGCGAAGGTGGGCGAGCGGGTGCTCGACCTGTGGATCCGCCTGCTGCAGGCGCTGCCGCAGTCGCGGCTGCTGCTGGCCGCCGTGCCCGAGGGGTCTGCGCGTGCGCGACTGCAGGCCCGTGTCGCCGGGGCGGGTATTGCCCCCGAGCGGCTGGAGATCCACGGTCCGCTGCCCCCGGCGGCCTTCCGCGCGCTGCACGCGCGAGCCGACCTCGCGCTCGACCCTTTCCCCTGCAACGGCGGCACGACCACCGTCGACACGCTCTGGACCGGCGTGCCGGTGCTGGCGCTGGAGGGCGAGGGCTATCGCTCGCGCGCGGCCGCCGGCATCCTGCAGGCCGCAGGGCTGGATGGACTGATCGCGGCGGACGAGGACGGCTACCTCGAGCGCGCGGTCGCGCTGGCCGCCGATCCGGCCGCGCTCGACCGGCTGCGTCGCAGCCTGCGCGATCGGCTGGCCGCCTCGCCGCTGCGCGACGAAGCCGGGCACGCGGCGGCGCTGGCGGGCCTGCTGCGCGAGGCGCTGGCCGGGGTCGATCGCTCCTGATCGCGAGGCCTTCGCCCCGGGGCCGCCCTACAACGCCTCGATGATGGCCGCGGCCATCGCCCGGGTGCCGCCGCTGCCCCCGAGGTCCGGGGTCAGGCGGTCGTGGCGCTGCAGTACCGAGGTCAGTGCCTGCTCGATGCGGTTGGCGGCGTCCAGTTCGCCGAGATGGCGCAGCATCATCACCGCCGACAGGATCATCGCCATCGGGTTGGCGATGTCGCGGCCCGCGATGTCCGGGGCCGTGCCGTGCACCGCCTCGAAGATCGCGCAGCGCTCTCCGATGTTCGCGCCCGGGGCCAGCCCCAGCCCGCCGACCAGCCCTGCGCAGAGGTCGGACACGATGTCGCCATACAGGTTGGCGAGCAGCAGGCAGTCGTAGCGCTCGGGGGCCAGCACCAGTTCCATGCACAGCGCGTCGATCACCCGGTCGCGGACCTCGATGTCCGGGTAGCCCGCCGCCACGCCCTGCGCGGCGCGCAGGAACAGGCCGTCGGTCATCTTGAGCACGTTGGACTTGTGGGCGATGGCCAGGCGCTTGCGCCCGAGCTTCGTCATCAGTTCGCAGGCAAAGCGCGCGGCCCGCTCGGTGGCGCCGCGGGTGATCACCTTGACCGCCTCGGCGGTGTCGGCATCGACCATGCGCTCGCGGCCGAGGTAGAGGTCCTCGCTGTTCTCGCGGAAGATCAGCAGGTCGACGTCCCGGTAGCGCGAAGGCACGGTCGGAAAGCTGCGGATCGGCCGCAGGTTCATGTACAGGTCGAACTCCTTGCGCAGCGCGATCGCCACGCTCGGGTAGACGCGGGGCGTTGTCTCCGGACACATCGCGTGCGGGCCGACCTCGATGCGGTAGGGGGTGCCGAAGGGCGTGCCGGTCGGGCCTTTCAGGGCCACGCCGGTCCGGCCGATCGACTCGAACACCGCCGCCCCCAGCGCCTGCCCGGTCGCCTGCTGGGCTGCCAGCCCGGCGGGCTGCACGTCCCAGGTGACGGCGACGCCAGCCGCCTCGACGATCGCGCAGGCCGCCGCGGTCACTTCGGGCCCGATGCCGTCGCCCGGGATCAGGGTAATGGGTCTGCTGCCCGACATGCTGTGTCCTCCTGTCTGAAGGCCTGCCTGTGCCGGGCCTCCCCGGTTCGGCACGATCCGCCGCCCGGGAGTGTAGAGCGCGGGCGGGCGACGCGTCCGGGCCGCGCCGATCCCGGCGGGCGACTCCCGACCCGCCGGCGGGCTGCGGTCACGGTTCCGGATCCGGGCCGTCCACCCCGGTCCGGATGCCGGCGCCGCGCTCCTACCTTTGGCAGGGTCTTCCCCTGCCCCACGCCTGTCCCCTCCGGCGACCTCGCGGCGGGTCCCGGCCTGCCCGCCCGGGCCGCTCGGGCACCGTTTCCCGTGCGCCGACCGGACGCGCGGGACGGTTCCACGGCCCGTGGCCGGTGTTGCGGGCATGCAACACCCGCTCCCCGATGCTGCCGCGAAAACGTTGCCGTGGTTGTGATTTGCCGGGCCGAGTCGGCAGAATGGCGACACTTCTCAGCGTTGAGAAGCACGGGTGTCGGCGGCAGCAGGTCCAGCGACCTCGCAGGCCTGCCGACCCACCACTTCGAATCAGGAGGTTTTCTCGTGCAAAAGAAACTTCTCGCTGCGGCCGTCGTCTCGGCCTTCGCGGCCCCGGTCGCCTTCGCGCAGCCGGCGAACGTCACCCTCTACGGCTCCCTGCAGACCGAAATCTTCTCGCTGAAGGGCACCGGCGCCAACGGCAACCCCAACCGCGCGCAGACCAACAACATCAGCTCGCCGGGCGTGTTCTTCATCGGCTTCCGCGGCCAGGAGTCCCTGGGCGGCGGTCTGTCGGCGATCTGGCAGATCGAGCAGGGCGCCGCGGCTGACGGCACCGGCACCAGCAGCACCTGGGGTGGCCGCAACACGTTCCTCGGCCTGTCGGGCGGCTTCGGTCGCGCCTACGTCGGCCTGATGGACAGCCCGCTCAAGCGCGTGCTCAGCATCAACAACTCGATGCGCAACGGCCTGACCGGCCCGCAGGGCATGAACTCGATCCTGAACAACGGCGACACCTCGGGTGCCGATCCGTTCGTCTCGTCGGGCGCCGGCAACAACAGCGCGTTCAGCCGCCGCACCGGCAACTCGTTCAACTACGACTCGCCGGTGTTCTCCGGCTTCTCCGTGCACGCCCAGTACGGCGCGAACGAAGGTCGTGCGCTGACCGTCGCCGGTGGCCAGAACCCCGCCCTGTACGGCCTGTCGGCCATGTACTCGGCCGGCCCGATCCGCGCCGGCCTCGGCTGGCAGGAGCACAAGGACTACCGCGGCGCCGGCCTGACCGACTCCTCGATGCTTGCCTCGGCCAGCTACACCTCGGGTCCGTTCATGGTCCAGGGCGCGTACAGCACCCTGAACTACGCGACGGCCGCTTCCGGCGACATCAAGCGCTCGAACTACCTGATCGGCGGCCAGTACTCGATGGGTGCCCATCGCTTCCGTGCCCAGTACCAGGTCGCGGGTGACACCAAGGGCGCAGTGGGTGGCCTGACCCCGGCGGGTTCGACCGCGATCGGCAACGTCGCGATCTTCAACGCCTCGGGTGCCGACACCGGCGCCACCATCTGGCACCTGAACTACGGCTACGCCCTGTCGAAGCGCACGGAAGTCTACGGCTACTACGGCAAGCTGGACAACGACAACAACGCCCGCGTGAACTTCTCGGGTTCGGCTGCCCTCGGTATCTCGGGCAATGCGCTTCGCGGCATGGATGCCACGTTCTACGGCGTGGGCATCGCGCACACCTTCTGATCGCCACAAGCGACCCGAAGCGTGACGAAACGGGCCCCTTCGGGGGCCCGTTTTTTTTCGTGTGCCGATGTGCCGTTTGGCCTCGGCCCGCCGTGGCGCGCCTCGGCGTGCGCGGGTCGCGGCCTCGGGCGGGCATCGGCATCCGCACCGCCCGGCCATGCACGGCATGCGGTCCACCCTCGGGCACCGCCGGCCCTGGGCGTGCGCGTGGCCGCCCGAGCGGGTTGCGTCGGAGGGCGTTGCCGGACGGCGTCGAGGCGGGCAAGGCGCCGGGGTTCGCCCGGCCTGGGCGGGTGCGGCTCGCCCACCGTCGGACTCGCCCGGACCTAGGCGGTCCCCCAGACGTCGAGACCCCGGGCGTCGCGCGGCCCGTTGCCGCGCGTCGGACTCGCAAGGGCGTCCGCGAGCCTGCAGGCGTCGAGTCCATGGGCGCTGCGCGGTGCATGCCGAGGGGTGCTGCAGATGGTCCGTGCCACCTGGGCCTCATGGCCGACGGGACGAAACGACAACGGGGGTTGACCCGACACTGGCCGAGACGTGGGTATCGCGCCTTCGGGCCGCGGGCGGGGAGCGGTGACTGCACCGTCGGTGGAGGCCCCGGTGCGCGCAGCCGGCACAGCCGGTGTACCCTGCGCGCGGATCGGCCCGCCCGCCGTGGTCTCGGGCGGCGCAGTGCCCGCTGCCCCGTGGTGGGAGTCGCTGCCGATCGTCGCCGACCGACCGGATTGCCTGCCCCTTGAGGCTTGCCTCGTGCCTGCCGACCCCCTGATCGATCTCCTCGCCCGCGCGGAGCACGCGCTGCAGGCCGGGCTGTGGACCGATGCACGCCTGCTGCTGGAGTCCGCATTGCGTCGGGCACCGCGGCATGCGCCCGCCCTGGTGGCGCTGGGCCATGCGCTCCTCAACGAAGGCGATGCGGCCGCCGCGATCCGGCCCTTGCGGCGGGCCGTGGCCACCGCGCCCGCGCTGCCCGCCGCGCACGGCACGCTGTCGATGGCGCTCTCCGCGCAGGGCCAGCATGCGGAGGCGATGGCCAGTGCCGAGCGTGCGAGCCGGCTGGCGCCCGCGGACACGCAAGCCTGGCTCACGCTCGGGCGAGTACGCCTGGCCGCGGGCGAGGCCCGTCCGGCGATCGAGGCTTTCGCGACCGCGGCGCGGACGAGTCCCGATGATCCGGAGGGCTGGTTCAGCGCGGGCGTGGCCTGGCAGACGATCGGGGACCTGGTGCAGGCCGAACAGGCGTGGTCGCAGGCGCTAGCGGTGGCCGAAGGGCATCTGCCCTCGCGCCTCAATCGCGCGTCGGCGCTCGTTGCCCTGGACGCGGCCGATCGCGCGCTGGCCGACTACGACCGCGCGCTCGCGGCTGCACCCGATTTCGCGCGCGCGCACCACGGCCGCGGCAACGCGCTGCACGCGCTGGGCCGGCTCGACGAGGCGTGTGCGGCCTACGCGCGGGCCGTGGCGCTCGACCCCGACGACCCTGAGCTGCGCTACACCCTCGCCGACCAGCAACTGCAACTGGGCGAGATCGAGTCGGCGATCGCCGGCTATCGGGCGGCGCTCGCCCGCGCGCCGGCCCATGCACAGGCGGCGCAGAACCTGCTCTACGCGCTCAACTACAGCGACGCGGTGGATGCGCTGACGGTCGCGTCCGAGCATCGACGCCTGGCCGGCGTCGCGGCGGGCGAGGCCTCCGCGCAATCGGCGATCCGGTCGCCGACGGAGGCGGGCGGCGTACGCGCGAAGCCGGTGGCTGTCGCTGCCCCTGGGGACGCGTCCGATACGCCGGGTGGGCGCATCACGGTCATGGGTGCGGCCTCCACCTCGCCGCCGCCGTCGTCGTCAATACCTCGCCCGATGCCCGCGCCGTCAGCGGCCCCGGCGGCCCCAGCGGCCCTGATGGTTCCGAGGGCCCCGACGGTCCCGACGACGCCAGCGACGGGGATACCCACGGCGGCTCCGACGGCCGTGATGCCGAGGGCGGCGCTGACACCGTCACCGGACCCCGCCCCTGCGGCGGCGCGAGCGCCAGCGGCATCGTCACGTACGCCCTTGCGGGTGGGCTTCGTCTCGGCGGACCTGCGCACGCACTCGGTCGCGTGGTTCCTGCTCCCGCTGCTGCGCGCGCTCGACCCCCGGCGCGTGCAGGCAGTGGGCTACGCGAACGGGGGGCGCGAGGACGCGATGACCGACCGCTTGCGCAGCGCCTGCACGGGCTGGCGCCGCATCGACTCGATGACCGACTCGCAGGTCGTCGGGCAGGTGCGCGCGGATGGCATCGACCTGCTGATCGACCTCTCCGGGCACAGCGCCGGCCATCGGCTGGGCGTGTTCGCGCAGCGCGCCGCGCCCCTGCAGGCGACCTGGCTGGGCTACCCGAACACCACCGGGCTGGCCACCGTCGATCTGCGGCTGGTCGATGCGATCACCGACCCGCTCGACACCGCGCAGGCGCTGGCGAGCGAGCGCCTGCTTCGCATCGAGGGCGGTTTCCTCTGCTACCGCGCGCCCGACGACGCGCCCGAGCCCCGGCCGCGAGACGCGCACGCGCCGCCGACCTTCGGGTCATTCAACAACCTGCAGAAGATCTCGCCGTCCACCGTGGATCTCTGGGCAGCCGTGCTGTCCGCCGAACCCGAGGCGAGCCTGCTGCTCAAGGCTGGCGGTCTGGAGCAGGCCAGCGTGCAGGCCCGGTTGCAAGCGGCCTTCGCCTCCCGCGGCATCGCACCGGCGCGCCTGTGCCTCCTGCCGCGCACCGCGGGCGTGGCCGAGCACCTCGCCGCCTACGGCGAGATCGACGTGGCGCTCGATACCTGGCCCTACCACGGCACGACGACCACTTGCGAGGCGATGTGGATGGGCGTGCCGGTGATCACGCGCGTCGGCGATCGCCATGCGAGCCGCGTAGGCGCGAGCCTGCTCACGGCCGCGGGGTGCGCCGAGGACGTCGCGGGGGACACCGGCGGCTTCGTGGGCGCGGCCCGGCGCGCGCTGGCGCGCGTGCGGTCGGACACGCAGTCGCGGGCCGCGTTGCGCGCGCGGCTGGCGGCGAGTGCGCTCACCGATGCGGCGGGTTTCGCCGATCGGTTCACCCGGGCGCTCGAGCAGGCCTGGGCCGAAGCGCGCGCGCGCGGCTGACCGGTTTCCCGAGAGGTACGGGAGCCTCTGCTACCATCGCGCGCCGCATCACCCTGCGCGCGCGAGGGATCCCCGGCGCTGCGCGTGCCGTTCCCCATACCGGAGGTTTCGATGGCTGGTCCGCTCTCCCACATCCGCGTGCTCGACCTCACGCGCGTGCTCGCCGGCCCCTGGTGCGGGCAGAACCTGGCCGACCTCGGCGCCGAGGTGATCAAGGTCGAGCGCCCGGGCAAGGGCGACGACTCGCGGGCCTTCGGCCCGCCGTGGATCCGCGACGCGCAGGGACGCGACACCGCCGAGGCGGCGTATTTCGTCTGCGCGAACCGAGGCAAGCAGTCGATCACCCTCGACCTCTCGCGCCCGGAAGCGCAGCAGATCGTGCGCGACCTCGCCGCCCGCTGCGACGTGCTGCTGGAGAACTACAAGGTCGGCGACCTTGCCCGCTACGGCCTGGGCTACGACGATCTCTCGAAGCTCAACCCCGGACTCGTCTACTGTTCCATCACCGGCTTCGGACAGACCGGCCCCTACCGCGACCGCCCGGGCTACGACTTCATGGCGCAGGGCATGGGCGGCCTGATGAGCGTGACCGGCGAGCGCGACGACCTTCCGGGCGGCGGTCCGCAGCGGGTCGGCGTGCCGATCGTGGACATCATGACCGGCATGTACGCGACGATCGCCGTGTGCGCCGCGCTCGCGCATCGCGCGCAGACCGGCGCCGGCCAGTACATCGACATGGCGCTGCTGGACACGCAGGTGGCCTTCCTGTCCAACCAGGCGATGAACTACCTCGCCACCGGCGAGGCCCCGAAGCGGCTGGGCAACACCCACCCGAACATCGTGCCCTACCAGACCTTCCGCACCGCGGACGGCGCGATCATCCTCGCCTGCGGCAACGACAACCTGTTCCGCAAGTTCTGCGACGTCGCGGGCCGCGCCGACCTCGCCACCGATCCGCGCTACGCGACCAACGGCAAGCGGGTGGAGAACCGTGCGGACCTCACCTCGGTGCTCGATGCGGTGTTCGCGACCCGGACCACCCGCGAGTGGGTCGATGCGCTGGAGGCGGCCGGCGTGCCCAATGGCCCGATCAACGACCTGGCGCAGGTGTTCGAGGAGCCGCAGGTGATCGCGCGCGGCATGCGCATCGACGTGCCTCATCCCACCGCGGGCAGCGTGCCGATGGTGGGCAGTCCGATGCGCTTCTCCGGCACGCCGATCGAATACCGGATGCCCCCGCCCACGCTCGGGCAGCACACCGCCGAGGTCCTGTCGCGCCACCTCGGCCTGAGCGAGGCGCAGATCGCGAAGCTGCGCGAGGACGGGATCACCTGACACGAGTCGCCGCGCCCGCAGGCGGCGATGGCCGGCCGCCGCTGCAATGACGACGGTGGCGGGGACGACCCCGGACTCCGGATCGCGGGCATCGGAACGCGGGGTCACGCCGACCCTCGCGTCGTGCGTTCATCCGCGGGTGCCGGCGGCGGTCGAGCCCGCGGCGTCACGCACTCGGGTGCCCGCAGCCGCGCGCTACCGTCTCGCGGGCGCGCCCGCACAGGCTTCGGTCACGCCTGCGCTGCAGGCCTGCCGCCGGCTCTCCTGCGCGTCGTTGGTGCGCCCCAGTCCTTCGAGCAGCCGTATCCGCAGGCTCCACAGCCCGCCTTCGGCGGGCGCGCGCTTGAGCGCCGCTTCGACATCGGCCAGCGCCTCGGGCAGTCGTCCGGTCCGCGCGAGGGCCTGGGCCCGCAGCCCGAGGGCACGCGGATTGCCCGGGTCCAGCGCGACCAGCCGATCGAAGTCGGCCATCGCTTCGCGGACGCGATCGGTCATCAGGTAGGCGGTCGCCCGGTTGGCCAGCGCGTCGCGCGCGGACGGGTCGAGCGCGATCGCCTCGGTCCAGTCGGCGATGGCGGCCTCCAGCCGACCCGATTGCGCGGCGAGCGTGCCGCGGTTGTAGCGGGCCTGCGACGAGCGTGGGTTGGCGCTGACCGCCCGGTCGAGGTCGGCGGTGGCACGCTCGACATCCTTGCGGGCGAGCCAGACCACTGCCCGCAGCGCCAGCCCGTCCACGTCGTCGGGGCGTAGTGCGAGCACGCGATCGAGGCTGGCCATCGCGGCGTCGGGCTGGCCGAGGCGTACCTGGGCCTGGGCGAGGTTGGTCCACGCCATCGGGTTCTTTGGCTCCAGCGTCGTGGCGAGCGTGGCGGTGCGCTCCGCGGTCGCGGCATCGCCCGCGCCGAGGTGGATCGCCGCCGCGTTGACCAGGGGCTCGGCGCTGTTCGGCCTGACGGCGGCGGCCTTCCCGTAGTAGGCGAGTGCCTCGCCCGCTTGCCCGAGCTGCAGCAGCGCGACCCCGCTGTTGAGCAGTGCGCTGAACTCGGACGGTGCGATCTCCAGCGCCTTGCGGAAGTCGGCCAGCGCATCCTCCGCGCGCTGGCCGCGCAGGTGCTCGAGTCCGCGGACGATGAAGGGCCGCTCCGAACCGATGCGCCAGGGCTGCTCCAGCTTGCGTACCGCGTCGTCCCACAGGGCGAGCGGGCTTTCGAACGTGGCCAGTCGGTTGGCCGCGGGCAGGCAGAGCAGCGCGGCGAGCGCGAGCAGGGCGGGGACCGCGTGGCGCGCGCGCACCGCGAAGCCCAGCAGGGGCAGCGCGGCGGGCAGCGCGAACATCCACAGGTAGCTGCGGTACAGCACGAACGGCTCCTGGATGCGTGCGGTGGACAGCTCGACGCTGAACATCAGCCACGGCGCGAGCATCGCGAAGCCGGCGAGGCGCGCTCGCCTCGAGGCCAGCAGCAGCCACGCGCCGAGCGCGCCCCACGCAAGCCAGGCCACGGCGCCGATCAGCTGCGGGAAGGCCCACAGGCTGCCCGCGATCTCCGGGCGCAGGTCGATCGACATCCAGGCCGGATTGGGCAGCAGCCAGAGACCCAGGTAGCCGAAGAAGAGCCCCATCTGGGTGAGCACCGACAGCGGATAGGCGTTCTCCAGCGACACCTGGGGGCGCTCGGCCTGCACCGTGCCCAGCAGCTCGGCGATGAACGGCTCGTAGGGAGACCCGAGCACCCCGCGCATGCGGGCGACGATGTAGGCGCCCACCAGCGCATAGAGCACGATCGGCAGCCACAGCGCACGCAGCCGACGCGCGAGGCGGGCGGCTGCATCACGCAGGGTACCGGCGCTGCCCGGCTGGACTGCAAGCGCGAGCGCGATGGCCACCGCGGGTAGCGGTACCGCGTGCTCCTTCGACACCACCGCGAGCAGGTAGGCCAGCGCCGAGGCCCCGTACCACGCGGTGGCCGGCAGGCGCGGATTCGCGCGGCCGTCGGGCCGCGCGACCGTCGCGGCCGCCGGCGTGCTCGCGGCAACGCCGGCATCGTCGCCGGCCGCGCGCAGCCCGCGCAGCAGCAGCCATAGCGACAGCACGGAGAACAGCGTGGCCATCACGATGCTGCGCTGGACGAGATAGGCCGCGCCGTACACCGCGACCGGATGCAGCGCGAACAGCATCGCGCCGGCGAACGCATGGACCGTGGCAGTGTCGTCCGACCAGTGCGTCATGCCGGGCAGGCGTCCCGGCTCGGGCAGCACCGGCAGGTCCACGGCCTCGAACAGCGCACGCAGGAAGACGAAGAGCACGATGCAGGTGGCCGCGTGCAGCAGCAGGTTGGTCACGCGGTAGGCCGTCATCGAGTCGCCGGCGAGCGCGTGCGTCCAGCCCAGCGTGGCATAGGACAGCCCGCGAACGTCGAGCAGCGAGCCCGGCGCACCGAGCGCGGCCAGGACATCGGGCTTGATCAGCGCGCGGTCGTCGAACACCGGCGGATTGTCGAGCGTGCCCCAGTAGAGCAGCGCGACGGAGGCGACCAGCGTCGCGATCAGCGCCGCCACGGCACCTGCGCCGAGACGAGCGCGATCGATCGGGGCGGACGACATCATCAGGCCTTCCCGATCAGCGTGAGGATGAAATCCCATTCATCGGCCTCGACCGGGGTGATCGACAGCCGGTTGCCGCGCTGCAGGATGCGCAGCCCGGCGAGTTCGGGGTGGGCGCGCAGTTCGGCCAGCGGCACCAGCGGCACCCGACGCACCAGCTTGACGTCGACGTTGAGCCAGCGCGGGTTCTCGCGCGTCGATTTCGAGTCGAAGTACTTGCCCTTCGGGTCGAACTGCGTCTCGTCCGGATAGGCGAGGCGCGAGACCTCCACGAGGCCGGCGATGCCCGGTTCGGGGCAGCTCGAGTGGTAGAAGAACGCACGGTCGCCCAGCCGCATGCCGTCGCGCATGAAGTTGCGTGCCTGGTAGTTGCGCACGCCCCACCAGGCGGTGGTGCGCGTGGGTTCGGCGGCGAGGTGGTCGATCCCGTAGACATCGGGCTCGGACTTCATCAGCCAGTAGGACATGGGATCGACCTGTCGGTGGCGGGCAATCGCGTAGAAATACAACAAAACCGGCATCCGGAGCGGCGCAGGCGGCACGGACGGCCGCCGGCCGACCGGATGTCGGGCGAGCAGGGCATTCGACCGAGGGTATCCGATCGAGGGTGTCGTGCCATCGCCGCGTCCGGACCGATCGTCGGTGTCGCGGGATCGCTCGATTGCCGCGCACGCGGGCCGGGGATACAGTCGCGCCAGCCATGAATCGCCTGCCCTACCCTTCCCCTGCCGGATGCCGTGTGCGGAGCCCTGCGCTCGCCGAAGCCCGCGCGCGCGATCCACGCGCCGGTGGGAACCCGTTGCGCCGCGGGCGTCACCACGGGCGTGTGCGGGCGGCGGCCGTCCACCTTGCCGCGTCGACCCATGGCCGTTGAGGTCGTCGAACCCACGCTGGTGAGCGATGCGGGCCATTGCGCGGCCATCTTCGGCAGCCTGTTTCGCGCGGCCCCCGACCTGCCCTACCGGCTGTGGATCGATCGCCGGGCGCACGCGCCGAGCGTGATCGCCACCGGTGTCGAGACGGTGCGGCATTTCGTGCGACCGCTGCGTCGATTACAGGCGCTGCTGCTCTACCGCCGCCTGCTGCGCGGTCCCGGGCCGCTGTACGTGCCGACGGCGACCTGGTCCGACCTGCGTTCGATCGACCTGCTGGCGCGAACCCCGTTACCGCCGGACCGCGTGTTCCTGTACTTCCACAAGCTGCGCCTGTCCGCGGGTCGGCGCGAGGCCCTGCGGGCGCTGGCCCGCCGCCAGCCCCATCTGCACCTGCTGGGTGCGTCCGCCGAGATCGCCGATCGGCTGCGCGACGCCGGCTTCCGGCAGGTCGATGCGGTGATTCCGGTCAACGCCGAGGTCGGCGCCGTGCAGCCGCGCGAGGTCTTCCGCCATGTGCTGTTTGCCGGTGCCGCGCGCGCGGACAAGGGGTTCACCCAGGTGGTCGACTGGGTGGAACATGTCTCCGGATGCGGCGATGCGCTGCCCGTGCTCGTGCAGACGACAGGCGATCACTACGGGCGCCACGACGACCGTACCGCCGCCGATCTCGTCCGCCTGCGCGCGTTGGGCGCCCCCACGTTGAAGACCCTGGACCAGACCCCCGACCGGCTGGCCTACGCGAACCTCTTTCCCGGGTCGATCTGCCTGCAGCCCTACGATCGCCATGAATACGCGGACAAGACCAGCTCGGTCACCTTCGATGCGCTGATGGCCGGCGCGCCGATCGTCACCCTCTCCGGCACGCCGATGGCGCGTATCGTCGAGGAATCCGGTGCCGGACGGGTGGTGGAGGATGCCCGGCCGCCGACACTGCAGGCCGCGATCGAGGCCATCCACGCCGATTACGCAGGCTACGCCCGGCGGGCGCTGGCCGCGGGCCGGCGCTTCGATCCACGGCAGGCCTGGCAGCCCCTGGTCGACGGGTTGCGGCGGGCACTGGCCTCGGGCGGGCGCGATGCCGCGCGTTGAGTCGGTCCGCGGTGGCGGGTCGCCGGCCGGGTGCCGGCCTGCCGAAGGGCGCGGGGGGCTTTCGGGTTACCCGTGCGCAGGGAGGCGCGGCCGCCGATGCGCGAGTGCAAAGGTCGGGGACCCCCGCGGATGCCGCTCGAACCTGATCCTTGAACCGAAGGTTCAAGAGGGGCCGCCGTCCGAGCGCTTCAGGTACGTCCGACGTGGGACGCGCACACCGCGCTCATCGGGTTGGCAGCCGGATCTGCTGCATTGGTTCAAGAGTTTCCGGCCCGCGCGAACACCGCAGGGGATTGAAGACTAGCCTCAGAACAGGGGTTCCTGCTCGGAGAGGGCCTCGTCGAGCGAGGCGTTCAGCGAACCGACCCTGCGCCGCAGTTCGGACACATCCACCGCGCCCGCCACGCGCGTGGTGAGGTGTTCGTGCGCGATGTTGAGCGCGGCCATGATCGCGACCCGCTCGGTGCCCATCACCTTGGCGCCGTCGCGGATCTCGCGCATCTTGCCGTCGAGGAAGGCGACGGCCTCGAGCAGGGCCTCCTCCTGGTCGGGTGGGCAGGCGACGCGGAACCCGCGGCCCATGATCGTGACTTCGAGTGCCTTCGCTTCGGAGGGCATGACGTGACTCCGTCCGGTGCAGGTCCGGGTCAGGGACCCGTGGCGGTGGACGCGTCGCCCTGGGCCTCGGCCAGCAGCGATTCGACGCGCGCGCGCGCAGCCGCGACCTTCTCCGCGAGCTGCTTGTTCTCGTTCTGGGCGGCAACCAGTTGCTGGCGCAGGCGGTTGTTGTCCTCGCGCAGCCGACGACTGAGCGTGACGAGCCGGCCGACCCTGTCCTCGAGGCCCTTGAGATCCAGATCCATCGCGCGACTATAGAAGAATCGCCCGTCAAGCGTCAAAAAGCCGATGCCTCCGGGGGCGAGGATCGACCGCCCGCGGTGCCCATCCGCCGCCCGACGTATACTGCCCGGGCGACCCGGGTGCGCGGCTGGACGGTCCGGCGGCGTTAAACGGGAAACCGGTGGAGGACGCGTCCCGGTCGGGACGGGGTTCAGGCCGGTGCTGCCCCCGCAACGGTAGGCGAGAGCGGGTGCGCCCTGAAGCCACTGTGGGATGACCATGGGAAGGCGGCGCATCAAGTCTCGCGAGCCCGGAGACCGGCCCGAGTCGCAGACCGGAACGCCACGCGGCCGTCGAAGGCCGCGGCGAACCGGTCGGCGACGGCGGACAGGCGTTGGTTTGCGGTCGCGCGCGTACCGGGCAGAGGAGTCCCGGTCGGGTGTGCCGCAGCGGGTTGCCGCTCCGTCGGCGTCGGCACCACGGCGTGCGGAGGGCGCGCCCAGCCCGGAGAACCCCACCATGACGCCCCTCGTCCCGCCCGAGCGAGTCGACGCGCGCTCGCGCGCGTGCAAACGCTTCCCTGCGTGTGCGACACCTGAAGGTCCGTGCAGCGCGGATCGGTCCCGTTTGCCGCACCGACCGCCCCTGCACCCCCTGCAGCGGCACGCGCAGCATCATCCGCAACATCCGCCACGACACCCGCCGCAGCAGCAACCGCAACAACACGCGCATCCGCGACAGCAACCTCCAGTTCCACCGCAAGAGCGACCGCAAGCGCAAGCGCAACTGCAATCGCAGTCGCAGTCGCACGCGCAAGCGCAAGCGCAGTGCCGTCTGCGCACGCGACCGTCGCAACCCGTCCCGGCTGCGGCGATACGCGCACTCGCAAGGCACCGGGTGCTCGTGTTCCTGCTGTCGGTACTGGTCGCGCTGGCCCCGGCGCTGGCACGGGCACAAGCCGGCCCGGGCGCAACGCTCGCGCAGGCGGCCTCGGGCGATTCCGCATCGGCGAGCACGGGCGCTTCGCGTCCACGCTCGGTCGCGCTGCCCGAGGTGGTGGTGACCGCCGCCCGCGATCCGCAGCCGCTCGACTCCAGCGTGCGTCCGGTGCAGGTGATCGGACCCGCGGAGATCGAGCGCGCGGGCGCGCAGAGCCTCGTCGAGCTGCTCGGATCGCAGGGACTTGCCGATGTCACGGCCAACGGCGGGCGCGGTCAACCGGCCGCGGTGCGCCTCCGCGGCGCGGAGAGCCGGCACACGCTGCTGCTGATCGACGGGGTCCGCGTGGACTCGGCGACGGCCGGCCTGGCCGCGTTCGAGCACCTGCCGCTGGAGCAGATCGATCGCATCGAGGTGCTGCGCGGTCCGGCCAGCGGCCTGTACGGCTCGGATGCGATCGGCGGCGTGGTGCAGGTCTTCACCCGCGGTGGCCAGGGCAGCGGTGGTGCACGCGCCGCGGCAGGCTACGGCAGCTACGGCACCCGCACGCTCTCGGCGAGTCTCGGAGGCGATGACGGCCAGACCGATGCGCGGCTCGCGGTCGGCCACACCGCGACCCGAGGTTTTTCGGCGACGCGTCCGAGCATCCCGTTCGGGCAGTACAACGCCGATGCCGACGGCGGACGCAATCTCAACGCGAGCGGCCGGCTGGTGCGCCGGTGGGCACCCGGCCAGGAGCTGGGGTTGAGCTTCTTCGCCGTCGACGCGGCGACCCGCTTCGATGCGGGGCCTGCGACCGACGATCGCAACCGGCAGTCGATCCTTGCGTTCGCCGCCCACAGCCGCAACCGGATCGGCGAGGGGTGGGAGAGCCTGCTTCGTGCCGGGCGCAGCAGCGACGACATCGACACCACCGGGGCGTTTCCGTCCGCATTCCGCACCACGCAGGACCAGCTCACCTGGCAGAACACCGTGCAGGTGCCGCTGGGACGGCTGATCGCCGGGGTCGATCATCTCGAGCAGCGCGTCTCGGCCACCGTCCCCTACGAGGTCGGCTCGCGGCGGACGCTGGGCGCCTTCGCGGGCCTGGCGGGCGAGGTGGGTGCCCACGCCTGGCAGATCAACCTGCGCCACGACGACAACAGCCAGTTCGGTGGACAGCCGACCGGGTCGCTCGCCTGGGCCTGGGCACCCGCGGCGTCGCTGCGCCTGCGCGCGGGTGCGGGCACCGCGTTCAAGGCACCCACCTTCAACGATCTGTACTACCGGAGCGCGTTCTTCAACGGCAACCCGACCCTGCGACCGGAACGCTCGCGCAGTCGGGAGGTCGGCGCCGACTTGCGGATCGGTGCCCAGCGCATCTCGCTGACGGCGTTCGACAACGAGATCCGCGACCTGATCGTGATCGACCCGGTCACCTTCGGCACGGTCATCAACCTGCAGCGCACGCGCACCCGTGGCTTGGAACTGGGCTGGCGCGCAACGCTGGGCCCGGTGAGGCTGCGTGCCGAGGCGACGCTGCAGGATCCCCAGGACGCGGATACCGGCCGCCAGTTGCCGCGCCGGGCCCGTCAGTTCGGCGCGCTGGGGGCCAGCCTGCCTGCGGGACGGTGGCTGGCGGGGGTGGAGATCAGCGGCGCGGATGCCCGCTTCGACCGGGCGGGCGAGCCTCCGGCGAACCGCATGGGCGGATTCGGCGTGGTCAACGCGACGCTGCGCTATGCGATCGATCGCAACTGGGCGGTGGACCTGCGCTGGGACAACGTGTTCGATCGCGACTACGAGCAGGTGCAGCACTACACCGTGCCGCGCAGCCAGCTGTTCGTCGCGCTGCGATGGCAGGCGCGATGATCCGGACGGTACTGATCAACGGCGGGTGAGGCGCCCGCCGCGCGTCGGCGGCCGGGCCGGCGGGGGCCGGCGCGGACGGGCCCCTCGGGCATAATCGCGGGGTCGCGCCCCGCCGGGCGCCAACGGGGGGTGGTTCCGCTGCCCCCGCACCGTGTCCCGCCTGCCGGAAACCCCGCCTGTCGACAGCGTGGCCCTCTACCGTCGCCTGCTCGGCTTCGTGCGCCCCTACGCCGGCGTCTTCGCGGTCGCCGTGCTGGCGATGGTGGTCGTGGCCGCCACCGAGGCCGCGCTGCCGGCGATCATGAAGCCGATCCTCGACGGCACCTTCGTCGAGCGCGACCCGAAGTGGATCACGCTGATCCCGCTGCTGCTGATCGGGCTGTTCACGGTCCGCGGACTGGCGACCTTCGCCGGCACCTACTGCACGCAGTACGTGGGCAGTCGCGTCGTGCTCGACCTGCGCCAGCGGATGTTCGACAACCTGGTTCGCCTGCCGGCCAGCTACTACGAGCGGCACGCCAGCGGCAACCTGATCTCGCGCGTGACCTACGATGCCGCCCAGGTCACGACCGCGGCGACCGATGCGGTGACCATCATCGTCAAGGATGGCGTGAGCATCATCGCGCTGCTCGCAGTGCTGCTCTGGCTCGACTGGATGCTCACGCTGGTCGTGCTGGCCATGGCACCGCTGATTGCGTGGATCGTCAAGGCGGTCAGCCGCCGGTTGCGTGCGGCGAGCCTGTCGGCGCAGCGCACCATGGGCGACATCACCCACGTGCTGCAGGAGTCGATCGACAACCACAAGGTGGTGAAGGTCTTCGGGGGGCAGCAGGCCGAGCGGTCGCGCTTCTTCGAGGTGGCCAACCGGATGCGCCGGTTCACGATGAAGCAGGTGGTCGCGGCGGCGGCCAACGTGCCGGTGGTGCAGCTGATCGCCGCGCTGGCCGTGTCCTTCGTGGTCTACATCGCGGCCGAGCGGGCGATGCAGGACCGGACCACGGTCGGGGCGTTCGTCTCCTTCGTCACCGCGATGCTGCTGCTGACCTCGCCGCTCAAGCGGCTCACCAGCATCAACGAATACCTGCAGAAGGGGCTGGCCGCCGCGCAGACGGTCTTCGAGGTGATCGACACGCAGCCCGAGCCCGACGAGGGACGCGAGGACGCGGGTCGGCTGACCGGTGCGCTGGCCTTCGACGCGGTGTCCTTCCGCTACCCGGGCGCCGAGGAGGATCGGCCGCCCGCGCTGCAGTCGATCACCTTCGCGATGTCCCCCGGGGAGACCGTGGCGCTGGTGGGCTTGTCGGGGAGCGGCAAGACCACGCTCGCGAACCTGATCCCGCGGTTCCATGCGCCCTCTTCGGGTCGGCTGCTGTTCGACGGACGCGACGGAGCAGGCTTCACGCTGGCGAGCCTGCGGCGCAACGTCGCGCTGGTCAGCCAGGAGGTGACGCTGTTCAACGACACGATCGCCGCCAACATCGCCTACGGCGCGATGGCCGACGCACCGCGGCAGGCGATCGAGGCGGCGGCGCGGGCGGCGGGCGCGCATGGCTTCATCATGGCGCTGCCGCACGGATACGACACCGAGGTCGGCGAGAACGGCCTGCGGCTGTCGGGCGGGCAGCGGCAGCGCCTGGCGATCGCGCGCGCCTTCCTCAAGAACGCCCCGATCCTCGTGCTCGACGAGGCGACCTCGGCGCTGGACAACGAGTCCGAGCGACAGGTCCAGCGCGCGCTCGAGGAACTGATGCGCGGGCGCAGCACGCTGGTGATCGCGCACCGGCTCTCCACGATCGAGCGTGCCGATCGCATCCTCGTCCTCGAGCAGGGGCGCATCGTCGAATCCGGGACGCACGCGGAACTGCTCGCCCGCGAGGGGACGTACGCGCTGCTGCACCGGCAGCATCCCGTGGGGGCCAGCGAGCCCTGGCCGGCGGGCTGAGACGCGACGCCCTCGTCCTGGCGGCCGGTATCGGCGACGCCGGGCTGGCCCTGCGCCCCGGAGGGATGCCGGACCGGGGTCCGTCCGAGGAGTGCCCGCGATCGGGCGTCGGGACCGTTCCGGTCAGTCTGCCGGTCGGCGTAGCCAGGCCAGCATGTCCTGGCCTCGGCCGCTCAGGTGGGCCAGCGGCGACAGGGCTTCGGTGACCCCCTTCGACAGCCGATAGAGCGGTGCGGAGACCTCGCCGCGCTCGAACCAGCGCACGCCACGGGTATCGATGCGGACGACCTCGAAGCCCGTGCGCTCGGCGAGCACGCGGATCGACGCCGGGCTGAAGAAGCTCACGTGGCCGCCATGCGCGTCGATGTGCAGATAGTTCCAGCGCCCGCCCATCGCGGCGCAGGTCCAGCTGTGGGCATTGGCGGTGCCGATCAGCCATATCCCGCCGGGACGCAGGACATTGCGGATTTCGCGCGCGAGGGCCAGCGGATCGTCGAGATGTTCGATCACCTCGAACAGCGTGACGGCATCGAACTGTCCGGCCCCGTAGCCGGACTCACCCAGCGTCGCGGTACGAACGTCCAGGCCACGCGCGCGAGCGGTGGCCGCGGCCTCCGGGGCAGGCTCGACCCCGCGGGCGGGTACGCCCATGCGCACCGCCGAGGCCAGGAAGGCGCCGGTCGAGCAACCGACGTCGAGCAGGTCCAGTGCCAGGGGCGTGCGTCCCGCGAACGCGGCCAGTTGCTCGATGCGCCGACGGGCGACCTGGTCGCGCCGCGCCTGGGCGCCGGGCACGGGATCGGTGCCGGAGTCGGAGTTGAACTCCCGCATCGACTCCGCGTAGCGGGTGCGCGAGGCCTGGCTGACCCGCTGGCCGCACGCCGGACATTGCAGCAGCAGTCCCTCCGGCAGCCGGATCGTCGTGGGGGCCAGCGTGGTGTCGCAGCCGACGGGACAGCGGGAGATGAAGCGATCGTCCATGGCCGGATCATGCCCCAAGCGCTCCACGACCGCAGGCGGACCTCGATTGCGCAGGGAGCCGTGCGCGGGCGCAGCCCTCCCCCGCCGGCCCGAACCCGAGCGCAGTCAGTCGCTTGCGGGCAGTCCGAGCAGTTCGCGCGCGGCGTCGATCGCCCGCGAGGCCGGCAGGGATTCCAGGCAGCGCGAGCCGCTGTCGATGTGCCGGTCACAGCCCTCCGCCAGGCAGGGCACGCCGGGCGCGCAGTCGGCCTCTCCCTGGATCAGCCAGACATTGCCCTGCCGCGCGCTGCCGACTCTCGACCACGGGCTGGCGTCGTCGGTCCAGTCGACCGGCCACGGACCCCACTTCACGGGATTGGACGGGCCGAAGAGCGCGATCGTGGGCACGCCGGCGGCGGCGGCCAGGTGCGTGGCGACCGTGTCCGGTCCGGCGTAGAGGCGGGCAAGGCCCAGCAGGCGCCCGAGTTGCGCGAGCGTGAGCCGGCCGCACAGGTTCAGCGTGTTCGCGGGCATGCGCTGCGCGAGCCAGTCTGCCTGCTCGCGCTCGCGGGCATCGGCCGACCCGGTCAGGACCGGGCGCAAGCCGGCGGCGTGCAGCCAGTGCGCGAAGTCGACCTGCGCGTCCGGGGACCACAACTTGTAGCGGAATCGCGGCGAGGGGTGGATCACCGCGAACGGATCGCGGCCGAGCTCGGCCTCGACCGGCGCGGGCAGGGGGGCCGAGGCGACGTGTACCCTGGCCACGCGACCGATCCCCAGCGCGTCGGCCAGTCGCAGCGACTGGACGACCGAGTGGGTGTCGAGGTCGTCGAAAGGCACGGCGTGCCCGAGCAGCACGCGCTTCCAGCGCTGCTGCAGGCCCGGCGCCACGACACCCGCGGCCTGGCGTGCGGCGATCCGGGCGTACAGCGTCGATCGATCGCTGGGCACGGCCGAGAGCGCGACGTCGTAGCGCCCCGCTATTCGCGCGAGCAGTCGAAGGTGGTCGCGCAGGGCGGGTCGCTCGTCGATCGCGAGGATCTCGCCCAGGCCCGGCTGTCCCTCGAGGACCCCGCCGGTGCCCGCGAAGACCAGCGCGTCGATGCGTGCCTGCGGCCACGCCGCGTGCAGGCTCGCCAGCAGCGGGGTCACGAGCAGCACGTCGCCGATGCGGCGTGGGGCGACCAGCAGCGCGCGGCGCGGACTCATGGCCCGCCCGGGGGAGGGCGGCGGGGCCAGTCGCGGGGCGCCGGTCCGTGGCCCGAGGGCTTGGCTCGACCGTCTGCAGCCTCCCGCAGCAGCATCAGCTTGAGATAGCGGTAGTAGCTGCCCTCGGCGTTCGAGATCGCCAGCATCAGCCCCTGGCGGCCGTCGAGGAACCCGCCGCGAAGCAGCCAGGTGCGGACGAACGACCACGCGCCGTGCATCAGCGCGGTGCCGAGCGACCCACGCCGTCCGCTCGCGGCCAGCATGGCCGCGCTGTCGGTCGAATAGCGGTCCATCTTGGCGATCACCTGCTCGAGGCTGGTGAAGGCCTCGTGGTCGAGCGCATGGCGAAGCCGGGGCAGCGGCCTCGCCGAGGCCTCGACCGGCAGCAGCCGCTCGTGCACCGCGTGGTGGCTGAACCGCGCGCGCCCGCGTCGCCACAGGCGGGTGACCGGATCGGGCCACCACCCCGAATGGCGCATCACGCGTCCGCAGTAGCTGGAGCGACGCGGGATGTCGTACACATCGGCCGAACGCGGATCGGAGACGACCTGTGCGATTTCGCGTGCGAGATCCGGATCCACCCACTCGTCGGCATCCAGCGACAGGACCCAGGGCTCGCGGGCGAGATCGACCGCGCGATTCTTCTGTGCCCCGAAACCCGGCCAGTCGGCCGCCACCTCGACACGCGCGCCCAGCGAGCGGGACAGGGCCACGGTGTCGTCCCGGCTACCGCCGTCGAGCACGATGCGCTCGCGGGCGAAGGCCACGGAGGCCAGGCAGCGGCCGATGCGAGCGGCTTCGTCGCGCGCGATGATCACGACGGACACGGGGATCGATCCGGGTGCGGGCCCGGCCGATGGGCGTGCGCGCTCGAGCGACGAGGTGGCGTCTTCGATCATGGCCTGACCTCGGGGGAGACGTGTTCCGGAGCCGCCGGCGCGGACTGCCCGTGCAGCCAGGCGCAGACGAGGCCGACCACGAGCGCGAACAGGAGACTCTCGGTGTGGTCGATGAGCAGCGAGTTGAACGCGCAGCCGAGCGCCATCCAGAGGGCGATCGCCGTGGCGAGCAGCGCCTCCACAGGCAGCGCACGCGTGCTCGAGCGTCCTGAAGGCGAGGCCGAGCCTGCCCCGTACAGACGGACCAGCAACCAGGCGAAGAGGGCGGCCGCCGGCAGGCCGGCCTGCACCGCGAGCAGCAGGAATTCGTTGTGCGGGTGATGCGGGACCTGTCGCCCGCTGCCGGCCGTGAGCGCCGCATAGCTCGCAGGAAAGGCTCCCAGCCCGTGGCCAGCCAGGGGATGCTCGCGCACCAGCGTGGCACTGTTCGACCAGAATTCGAGTCGACTGCCAATCGAGTCGTTGGCCTGCACGGGTCGGTCCGCACGCCACTCGCGAGCCTCGGAGACAGCGAGGTCGATGCGGGAACGCAGACCGTCGGCGCCGTGATAGGCCGTCACGGCTGACGCGACGACGGCCAGCAGGGCTGCGGCCACACCGGGCCACCCTGCCCGAAGGCGGGCGGCCAGCAGCGCGAAGGCAGCCAGCACGACGTAGCCGGTGCGGCCATCGATCATGAACAGCACGTTGGCCGAGGCCAGCGCACAGGCGCACCACCAGAACACGCGGGCGCGCGTGCCTTCGGATCGAAGCCCGCGATGCGCGAAGATCAGCGCCGCCAGAGACATCAGGAGGCCATGGGTGATGTGCATCTTGAAGACGACGGCGTTGCCCGGGATGGCCTTGACCAGGCCCGAGGGCAGGCTGAGCCCTGCAGCCGCCGCGCAGGACAGCGCGAGCGTGAGCAGCATCGCGGCGCAGAACGCGTCGATCGCTCGCGCGCGAGCCGCAGGCTCGCGCAGCAGCCAGGCGAACAGTCCGATCAGCACGAGGTCGGAATACTTGCGTGCCATCGCCATGGCCTCGCTCCAGGACGCCGCGCTCCAGGCTGCGGTGAGGAGCAGCCAGCCGAGAAGCAGTGCGGCCAGCGCGGCGGGTGCCGTGGCGACGACCTGCGCCAGCGCGGGGCGCCAGCGACCGGACACGAGCCATCCCGCGAGCAGCGCGGCCAGGCAGGCATTCGCGAGCGCGGTGGACACCGGCAGGGCGAACGCGAGCGCGATCGTGGCGTTCGTGGCGAGCCGGTCGGCGCGCAGCGCCCAGCGCGGGCTTGCGGACCCGGGCACGGCCGGCGGGGCGGACTCGGTACTCACTTGACGGCGAAGGCGATCAGCGACTTGCGCAGCGAGGGCACGGCATCGCGCACGGCGGTGCCCAGCGAGCGCACGCGGGACCAGCCGCTGCGCCAGCGACGCGAGCGCAGGTAGCGCACGTCGATGTCGCGAAAGCCGGCCGCCGAGAGCAGCAGCGCGAGCTCGTCGCGGGTGAACTCGCGGTTGTGGCGCAGCGGGAAGTAGGACCGGCCACCGTGCAGCACCGGCTCGGCGTGAAGGTAATGCTCGGCGTAGTCGTACGTGATGTTGCGTCCGCGCAGCAGGCGGACGCGGTTCCTGAGTGCCGCGACGTTGGGGACATCCACTTCGAGCAGCCCACCCGGCACGAGCACCCGGTGGATCTCGCGCATCGCCGGCAGGTGCGAGTGGCTGAAGTGCTCCAGCACCTGGCAGCAGGTGACCGCGTCGAAGCTCGCGTCCGGGTAGGGCAGCGGTTCGCTCTCGACGTTGCAGACCCGGAAGTCGATCGGGCCCCCGTGCCGCGCCGCCGTGTCGTAGGCCACCGGATAGCGCACGCGCATGTCCTCGTGATCGACCCCGTGGCACTCGTGTCCCAGCGCATGGAGCAGCGCGAGCAGCTGGCCATGCCCGGAGCCGACATCGAGTACCCGGCGCCGCCCCTGCAGGCGCTCCGCGATCTCCACGAACCGATCCACGCTCCCGCGGAACACGTCCTCCATCGCGGGGTCGTCGGCGTCGTGCAGGCGCCCGGCCGCATGCAGCGCGATCGCCTTCGCCTCGAGTTCAGTTCGACGCAACACCCGTCTCCTTCGGACCGCTGGCGGGGCCGTTCATGGTCTGTCCGGCTGGGCGGAGGGCGATGCGCCTGATTGCGGCGCGGGTTCCACGCGATCGGCTGCCTGCGTCGACGAGCCCGTGCCGGGCGCGTCGACCGCCCGCCGATGCGCCGATCCCGGGGGGCTGGCGGCCTCGTCGAGCCCCTGCGGCTGGTACTCGGGCACGAAGCGCGCGAGCTCGCGCTTGATCGCATCGTCCTCCGGCGGGTCGTTCGCGAGCGTGGCGAGCCATCGGTCCAGCGCGGACAGGACATCGTCGCCGGATGCGCGCGCCTTCGCGATGCGCAGCTTCGGGTGCGGCGTGCCCAGCGTCTGCTCGTCGTCGGCGAGGGGTTCCTCGTAGAGTTTCTCGCCGGGGCGCAGGCCGGTGTAGACGATGCGGATCTCCTCGGTACCGAACCCCGATAGCCGGATCATTTCGCGCGCGAGATCGGCGATGCGTACCGGCTCGCCCATGTCCAGCACGAAGATCTCGCCCCCGCGCCCCATCAGCCCGGCCTGCAGCACCAGTTGGGCGGCCTCGGGGATCGACATGAAGTAGCGGGTGATGTTCGGGTCGGTTACCGTCACCGGGCCGCCAGCGGCGATCTGCTCGCGGAAGCGGGGGATCACGCTGCCGGTGCTGCCCAGCACGTTGCCGAATCGCACCATCACGAAGCGGGTGGTGCGGGCCGGCTCCTGCAGCCGCTCGCAGGCCATCTCGGCCAGGCGCTTGGTCGCCCCCATCACGTTGGTGGGGTTGACCGCCTTGTCGGTGGACACCAGCACGAACTTGTCCGCGCCGGACGCGATCGCCGCGCGGGCGGTCGCGAGCGTGCCGGCGACGTTGTTGAGCACCGCCTCGGCACAGTTGTCGGTTTCCATCAGCGGCACGTGCTTGTAGGCGGCAGCGTGGAGGACTACCTGCGGTTGCCACTTCGCGAATACCTGGGCCAGCCTCGGCGCGGAGCGGACGTCGGCGGCGATCGCCGTGATCGCGACCTGCGGATGCTCGCGGGCGAACTCCTGCTCGATCGTGTAGAGCGCGTACTCGGAGGCGTCGAGCATCACCAGCCGCGCCGGCGCGAAGCGGGCGACCTGGCGGCACAGCTCCGAGCCGATCGAGCCCCCGGCGCCGGTGACCAGCACCGTGCGCCCGCGGATCCAGCCGTTGAGGCCCGCGTCGTCGAGCACGACCGGATCGCGTCCGAGCAGGTCGTCGAGTTCCACGTCGCGCAGCTGCGAGACCGTGACCCTGCCGCTGGCGAGATCGTCGAACGAGGGCACGGTGAGCACGCGCAGGCCGGCGTCGGCGGCGCGCTCGGCCGCGCGGCGCCTCGCCGCGTGGCCGGAGCCCGGCATCGCGATGACGGCGTGGGTGACCCAGGGCAGGGACTCGCGCGCGCGGGCGATCCGATCGAGTCCCCCGAGCACCTTCACGCCATGGATCGAGCGGCCGTGCTTGCCGCCGTTGTCGTCGAACAGCCCGGCCACCCGCCATTGCGGGGCGGCGGCGAGTTCGCCGACCAGGCGGGCGCCGGCATCCCCGGCCCCGAGGACGAAGACGCCTCGGCTCTCCCCGAGCGGCAGCTGGCCTCGTCGCTCGCGCCAGGCGCGATAGAGCAGCCGGCTCGCGCCCATCATCACCGCGAGCAGCAGCGGGTCGATCAGCAGCACCGAGCGTGGCACGCCGGTGGGTTGCGGCTGCAGCGCGAGCCCGAGGGCGACCAGCGCCCCCGCCGCCGACACCGCCACGGCGATCCGCAGCAGGTCGGAGACGCTGGCGTAGCGCCAGATGCCGCGGTAGAGGCCGAAGGTCCAGAAGACCACCGCCTGCAGGGGAACGACCCACGCCAGCGACTCGAGCATCGCGCTGAAGTACGGCTCGGGTACCTCCAGGTTCAGCCGGAGCCAGAACGCGAGGCACCACGCGAGCGCGGCCACGACCACGTCGTGGCCGAACGCGACGAGCGTGCGGGGACCTACGCCGAACGGCATTGCCAGGCTCCGGTGCGCCGAGGGGGTGACGAGGGAACGCGCGGACTCGAGCGTCCCGGGTCCCGCAACCCCGTGCGCTGGCCTCGACACGCCAGGAGGTACGAAAAGCCGGACGGCGTCCGCCGCCGGATGATACCCCCGCTCACTCCCCCCGTCGGGCGGGCAGGCGCCGGTCGATCCACGCCATCGCCGCCAGCGTGATGGCCAGCCACAGCGCGAGCAGCAGGCCTTGCGCGAGCCCGTCCAGTTCCAGCGCGGTGAGCGCGACCGCCGCACTGAAGGCCATCGCCGCGTATTCGGCCAGGGCGACGCGCCGATGCGTCCAGCCGGAGCGGACGAGCCTCTGGAAATAGTGCTGCCGATGCGCGCGCCAGATCTTCTCGCCCCGCAGCAGGCGTCGGCCGAGCGTGATCGAGGCATCGAGGCAGAAGGGCGCGAAGGCGAGCGCGGGGAACCACACCGGCCAGTAGCCGGCCGTGATGCCGATGGCCCCGAGCGCGCCCGCGAGGAAACCGAGGGGAATCGCGCCCACGTCGCCCATGAAGATGCGCGCGGGGTGGAAGTTGACGCGCAGGAAGGCGACCGCCGCCAGCGCGATCGCGGCCGACAGCGCCGCGCCGCCGGTATCGCCCACGCGCAGGAAGCCGGCGGCCAGCGCGCTGAAGCCGATCGCGGCCATGCCGCCGGACAGGCCGTCGGCGCCGTCCATGAAGTTGTACAGGTTGATCGCCCAGCCCAGCGCCAGCACGGCCACGGGCACGGCCAGGATTCCCAGCCAGCCGGCAGGCCAGTGCGCGACGTCCGGGGCGAACAGCAGGAACACGGTGGCCACGAGCAGGTGGGCGGCCAGCCGGACCAGCGCCGGCAGCCCGCGGAAATCATCGACCAGCGACACCGCGGCGAGCGCCACCGCGCCGCTGGCGAGCCACGCGGCCAGCGGCCAGGCCGGCATCACGGCCAGTGCGGCGGCGAGCGTGCCGGCGAGGATGGCGATCCCGCCCGATCGCGGCGTCGGGGTATGGTGCAGCGAGCGCTCGTTCGGATGATCGACCGGCATCCAGCGTCGTCCGGGACCGAGCAGCCAGGGCAGCACGAGGAGCGCCACGCCGAAGGCGAGCAGGGGGGAGACCACCGCGAGCCACTGCGCGAGCACCGGATTCATGGCGTCGAACGTCGCGGGGACGGGGCGTGAGGCATCGTCGGGGTCGCCTCAGCCGCGCCGCCAGACCACGCGGTTCACGTAGTCGGTGTAGCTCAGCAGGATGCGCAGCACCTTCTCCGAGACCGCGGGCCGGTGGTAGTCGGGCACCGGCGCCGGGAAGCGCGGAATGCCCTCGGCCGCGGCGCCGGGCCCGGGCAGTCCGGCGATGCGGCCGCGGCCCTGGGAGGCGAGGATCTCCAGCGCCTGGAGTACCCGCTCGGGAGCGAGGCCGGTCATCATCACCGTGGCCTCTTCCATGCCCTCGGGGCGCTCGTGCGCCTCGCGCAGGTTGAGCGCGGGGAAGTCGAGGATCGAGGCTTCCTCGTTGATGGTGCCGCTGTCGGAGAGCACCGCGTGCGCCTCGGCCTGCAGCTTCACGTAGTCGAGGAAGCCGAAGGGCGGGTGCAGTTCCACGAGCGGGTCGAGCGCGATGCCCTCGGCCTCGAGCCTGCGCCGGGTACGCGGATGGGTGCTGAAGACGATGCGCTGGCCGTAGCGGCGGGCGACTGCCGCGAGTACCGCGGCGATGCGCGCGGCGCCTCCGGGTGCGTCGACGTTCTCCTCGCGGTGCAGGCTCACCACGAAATAGGCGCGGGGCTGCAGGCCGAGCCGGTCGAGCACGTCCGAGGCGCGGATGCGAGGCAGGTAGTGGTGCAGTACCTCGTGCATCGGGCTGCCGGTGCGGATCACCCGGTCGGGCGGCAGCCCCTCGCGCAGCAGGTACTCGCGCGCGATGTCGCTGTAGGTGAGGTTGATGTCGGCGATATGGTCGACCAGCCGCCGGTTGATCTCCTCGGGCACGCGGTCGTCGAAGCAGCGGTTGCCGGCCTCCATGTGGAAGACCGGGATGCGCAGCCGGCGTGCGGCGATCGCAGCCAGGCAACTGTTGGTGTCGCCCAGGATCAGCACCGCGTCCGGCGCTTCTTCACGCAGCACCGGTTCGATGCGGATCAGGCTGTTGCCGATGGTGGCGAGCGCGCTGGCCCCGTCGGCGGCGGCGTCCAGGTAGTGGTCGGGACGGCGGATGCCCAGTTCCTCGAAGAACACCGCGTTGAGGCCCGGGTCGTAGTTCTGCCCGGTATGCACCAGCCGCAGGTCGGTGGCCTCGTCGAGGCGGGCGAGCACGCGCGAGAGCCGGATCAGTTCCGGGCGCGTGCCGACGATTGCCACCACCTTGAGCTTGTTCATCGGAGGGTCCTGTCGGACGCCGGACAGAAGGCGCGCCGGTGAGGGATGCGGCGGGCGAATGCTGCATTGCCGGAGGGCGGGGCCGGCGGGCCTGCCGTTGCGCCCGACCCGGCGACACGCACCCCGATGCCCGTCCGAACTCCCGAGTTTAAGTCAGGAGGACCCCCCTCGTCAGGTTGCGTACCCCGTGCCGCCTGCGCCTGCGGAGGTGCTCGATGCGGTGCAACGCCCCGCGCGCGCGCGGCGGCGGTGACTGGACAGGCGACAGGCCGCGTCGCCCCGCGGTGCGGTCCCCGGGCGCGGCGGACACGAAGCGACCTCGTCGGATCGATGACAGTCGGGGCGAGGCGAGGTCTGGCCGCCGCACGCGGGTTGTCGACGCTGCACCGTCGTCGCCCCGGCCGCGTTCGTGCGCCTGGTGGCGGAATGCCCCGGGCCGGGCCGGAGAGTCCCGGGCCGCCGTCGCCGTCGGCCTCGGTGCCGGTCTCGGCCGACCTGCTTGGGGTTCACCCGCCGGACGCGGCGATCAGACCGGCTCGCTCCAGGTGTCGGGCGCGGCGGAGTCGAAGATCTCGTGCGACCAGAACAGGGTGAACAGCGGGGCAGTGCCCACGTTGCGGATGTCGTGGGTGTGCAGCGTCGGCATGTCGACGAACACCGGCCGCTCGCCACTCACCCGGAACTCGTGCACGCCCGTGTCGTGCAGGCGGCGCACCCGGATCAGGGCCTCGCCCGAGGCGACCAGAAAGCGCTCGATCTTGCGGCGGTGGAAGTGGTTGCCGCGCACGGCCCCGGGCTCGGTCCAGGATGCGAAGCACTGGCCGCCATGATGGGTCTTCACCGCTTCGAACAGACGGCCACGCGCATCCGAGCGCCAGTCGAGCGCGACCGGATAGTGGCGGGGAAAGCGGCTCGCGCGCAGCGTGTTGAACAGCTCGAGGTCGAGGTCGGTGTGAAAACGCGGCAGCGTGCCGGTGGCGTAGTCCGCCTGCATCGCCTGCAGCCGGGCAAGCGCCTCGGAGATGCGCATGCGTTCGCCATCGGGCGAACGGGGGCCCGAGCGACCCTCCTCGATGGCGGCGACGATGAGATCGCAGGCGCGCTGCGCGTGGAACAGTTCGACCTCGCCGTCGACGGTGATGCGCGGCGGCTCGCCCTCGGCGAGCTGATGGCAGAAGGTGGCGATCGCGGAGTTGTAGTGGGGTCGCCCGCCCTCGCCGAACAGGTGCGGGAATCGGATGTCGGTGAAGGGCGATCCCTGGCGCGCGGCCCACTCGCCGAGGATGCCTGCCGCCTCGCGCTTGGATCGCCCGTAGACGGAGAGCGAGGCGGCGGGCAGGTTCGGGTCGCGGCTGTGCACCGAGTTCGCGTAGAGCAGGTGGGCGCGACTGCCGCTCCCCTGCAGCGCCTCGACCAGGGTGCGGGCCAGGGCCGGATTGCCCGCGGCGACCTCGGCCTCGGGCGCGCGGTTGATGCCGGCGAGGTGGACCACGGCGTCGGCGTCGGCCACCGCCGCGCGCAGCCGATCCGGCTCCGAGAAGGTTGCGCGGTCGATCGGGATGGCGACCCAACCCTCGCGCATGCGCAGCGCGCAGCGCAGGTGCCAGCCGAGAAAGCCCGCGGCGCCGGTGATGGCGACTCGACGCGGGACCGGCGTCCGGGTCATCGGCGGGCGCGCGGGCGCGAGCCTGCCGAACGGGCGGCGGTGCGGGGCCGGTCGGCGTCGGGCGTGGCGACGCGTTCCATGCGGGCCGGGGCGGTGGGCCGGGCGCTCGCCGGTACGGCCTTGCCGTTGCGGCGTGCGCGCGCGGCTCGCGGGGACGGGCCGCGATCGGCGGCCGGCCCGAGCGCGAGTTCCGCACGCATCTCGGGCAGGGTCAGCAGCAGCCGCCGCACGCCCTCGACGTCGAGCCGCTCGGTGTTGTGCGACGTGTAGTCGTCGACTTCGACCTCGCCGGTGTCGCCCTCGGTGAAGTACTTCGCATACTCGAGCCCGCGCCCATCCATGCGTACCCGCCAGTAGTCGCCCATGTCCTGCGCGCGACGCAACTCCTCGCGGCTCGCCAGCGTCTCGTAGAGCTTCTCGCCGTGGCGCATGCCGATGTGATGGACCTTCAGCGGTGCCTCGAGCAGGTCGGCGGTGCCCTGGGCGAGGTCGGCGACGGTGCAGGCCGGGGACTTGCGGATGAAGATGTCGCCCGGCTGCGCATGGGCGAAGGCGAAGAGGATCAGGTCGATCGCCCCGGACAGGGGGAGCAGGAAGCGCGTCATCCCCGGCTCGGTGATCGTGAGCGGGCGTCCGGCGCGGATCTGCGAGACGAACAGCGGGATCACCGACCCGCGCGAGTACATGACGTTGCCGTAGCGGACCGCGGCCACGATGGTGCGGCGCTCGCGGGGGGTACCGCGTCCGGTGCCGACCAGCGGGTCGCGCGCGGCCGACAGCGCAACCTTTTCCATGAGCGCCTTGGTCATGCCCATCGCGTTCACCGGCTGCACCGCCTTGTCGGTGGACAGGCAGATCACCCGGTCCACGCCGTGGGCGATCGCCGACTCGACCACGTTGTGGCTGCCGATGATGTTGGTGTAGACCGCCTGCATCGGGAAGAATTCGCAGGAGGGCACCTGCTTGAGGGCGGCGGCGTGGAAGACGTAGTCCACCCCGCGCATCGCGGCATCCACGCTCTCGCGGCTGCGCACGTCGCCGATGATGAACTGGATCTTCGGGTCCGACAGTTCGACCCGCATCAGTTCCTGCTTGAGCTCGTCGCGGCTGAAGATGCGGATCTGCGCGAGATCCATCGTGCGCAGGCGTTCGAGCACCGCACGGCCGAAGGAGCCGGTGCCACCGGTGATGAGCACGGTCTTGCCGCGCAGTGCCTTGGCGACGGTGGCGGTGAGCGGGGATCTCGCCATGCGAGTCGACTCCTGTCTGGCGGGCCCGTAGGCCTCGGGTACGGCACCGGTCGGCACGGGCCCGGTTGCGACGAGACGTCCCGCTGGGGCCGCACGCCCGGGGAGGAGGCTCGCCCGACCCTGCGCGGTGCGTCTTCCCGGACGCATCGCGCGAGCGACCCTGATCCGGCTCTGCCGCCCGTCACTCGAAGGACTGCGGGCGGGCCGCCGGATTATTCGCGCTCAGGGCAGTTCGTGCAATTCCCGCACCCACTGCTCCAGCCGGATGAACGCGCGCTCGCGGTCGAACTCCCCGAGGTAGCAGGCGCGGGCCCGGTCGCCCATCGCGCGCCGTTCGGTGTCGGGCAGGTCGGCCAGGGTGGCGACGGCCGCGGCGAGCGCCGCCGGGTCCTCGGGGGGGCAGGCCAGCCCGGCCTGCGCTTCGCTGACGACGCGCGCGCCTTCGCCGGCCAGCGCCGCGATCACCGGTCGGGCGCAGGCGAGGTAGGACTGGATCTTGCCGGGGATGGTCAGCGCGAAGATGGGCTCGTCGCGCAGCGTGACCAGCAGCGCATCGGCACGCGAGAAGAGCGCGGGCATCGAGGACATCGGCAGCGAGCCCAGCAGCCGCACGGTGGAGGCCAGTCCGCGGCGCTCGATCTCGGCCTGCACCCACGGGCGCATGCGACCGTCGCCTGCGATCAGCCACTGGATGTCGCGACGCTCGCGCAGCCGCTCGGCGGCGGCGAGGAGCGTCGGGAAATCCTGGGCGACGCCGATGTTGCCCGCGAACAGCACCCGGAATCCGTCGGGCAGCTCGGGTAGCGGCACGCACGCCTGCGCCAGTGACGGCGCAGCGGTGGCATCGACACCCGTCGCGGGGAGACGCCCTGCGCCCGCGCGCCCCTGTGTTGCGCCCGCTCCACCGGACGGGTCCGGTCCTTCGTGGCCCGCGACGGGCCCGGCCGCACCGGCACCTGCGCTCGATGCTGCCGCGTACGCAGTCGCGGCATCGTCCCTCGGCTTCGGGGGCGCCGGCTCGGGGGTGTCGACCGGGCGGTAGAGGGACTCGGCCCAGCTGGGGAAGTAGCGCACCCGCTCGTCGGGCACGCCCTGTTCGCGCAGTCGCACGAGGAAGCCGCGCGACTGCGCGAGCACGCGGTCGCAGCGCCGGTAGATCCAGCGGGTCAGTGCATCGGCCGGGCGCAGCAGTCGGCGCAGGGAGGCGCCGCCCGCGGCGGTCAGGCTCTCCGGCCAGAGGTCGAGTACCCAGAACAGGATCGGCGCGCCGGTGAGGCGCTTGGCCGCGATGGCTGGCAGCCCCACCGTGACCGGCGACACCTCGAACACGAAGATGGCATCGAAGCGGCGGCCGCGCAGCCTCGGGGCACCGAGCAGCACGCCGGCGAGCGCGAAGGAGAGGAAGTTGAGCGCGAGGCGCAGTCCGCCGCCAGGCCCGCGCGCGAGCATCGGCACGCGCAGTACCTCGGCGCCGAATGCGGTCTCGCGCCACGGGCCCCGTCGCAGGCCGTAGCCCTCGAACCAGCGTCCAGTCGGATAGTTGGGCAGGCCGGTGAGTACGGTGACCTCGTGGCCGCGGGCGACCATGCCTTCGACGAGGTCGTTCACCCGGAAGTTCTCCGGGTGGAAGTACTGGGTGACGACCAGCAGCTTCACGCCAGCACCGAGCGATAGAGCGCGACCACGCGCGCGGTGAAGCGATCCCAGGTGAAGTGTGCGGCCTGCGCGCGTGCGCGCAGCGCCTGCTCCGCGCGCGCGCCCTCGCTCGCGGTGGCCTCCAGCATGTCGACGATCGTGCGGGCGATCGAGTGTGGGTCGAGCGCGTCGAAGTAGCGGGCGGCGTCCCCTCCGAACTCGGGCATGGGCTCGAGGCTCGAGGCCGCGACGGGTGCGCCATGCGCCAGCGCCTCGAGCAGGATGTTGGGGCTGTTCTCCACCAGCGAGGGAAACGCGAACAGGCGTGCGTTCTCGTAGAGGGTCGCGAGTGCGCTGCCGCCGGCTCCGGGCACCACGACCACCGATCCGCGAAGGTCGGGTTGATCGGCGCGCGCCAGCACCTGGCGGTGGTATTCGCCGTCCCACGGCAGCCCGACCAGCACGAGCTGATGGGCCGCGCGCAACCCGGCGGGCAGCAGGGCCCAGGCCTCGAGCAGGCGCAGGAAATTCTTGTACGGATAGAAGTGGGATACGTAGAGCAGGTAGGGGCGGGTGATCCCGTAGCCCTCGAGCAGGCGCGCGCGCGCGGCGGCATCCGCAAGCCCCGGCGTGACATCCACGCCGTTCGGGATGACCTCGATGCGGGCATCGGCGACCCCGTGGTCGACCAGCGTCCGGCGGCAGGCCTCCGACAGCGCGATCACCGCGCTCGCGCGCCGTGCCGAGGAGACGATCGTGCGGGCGAGCACGTCCAGGCGCAGCCGTCCCCGCCAGTGCGCCTCGGCCTCGCGCGCGGCCGCGGAGAACGGCGCGAGGTTGGCGACGCCCACGATCGCAGGTATCCGCGAGGGAAAGCGCAGCGGCAGGTCGTGCGAAAAGGTGAGGTAGGCCCCCGCGCCGATGTCGCGCAGCAGCGAGCCGACATGCAGGTTCTGCCAGGCCATGCGCCGCAGGGCGACCGCAGGCGGGGGAAAGTGCGCCTCCTGTACCTGCAGATCGCTGCGGTTGGCGAGAAAGTTCAGCGCTCCGTCGGCGTGCAGCACGTGCAGGCGCGTGTCCGGATCGTGGTCGCGGATACGCCCGAGGAAGGCGCGGGCACGGGTGAGTTGGCCGCCAGTCCGGGCGGCGAGGAAGTCGAGCAGCAGGGTCCGGGGAGCGGCCACGGGCATGATGGATTACGGGCGGTCAGTGCGTGGCCGCGAGGGGGCGCGCGCGGCTCGCGTGCCAGCGCTCGTACATCGCAAGCGCCCAGAGCAGGTGTTCGTGATGTGCCCGTCCGGCCGCATGGTCGTCGAACGCGCGCAGGGCGACCCTGCGGTCGATCCAGCCCTCGCGGCAGAGGAAGCCGTCGGCGATCGCGGCGCGGAACGGGTCGCGCAGCGGGCCTCGCAGCCATTCGCGGATGGGGACGACGAAGCCGGCCTTGGGGCGGTCGATCAGCGAGGCGGGCAGATGGCGGGCAAGCAACTGGCGCAGGGCCCGCTTGCCGCCAGCCGGATTCGATCGAAGCGACCGGGGCAGTGCATGCGCGCAGCGCACCACCCGCCAGTCGAGGAAGGGATTGCGCGCCTCCAGTCCGAAGGCCATGGTGGCGCGATCGACCTTCACGAGGATGTCGGATTCGAGATAGGTCAGCAGGTCGAGGTCCATCATGCGCTCGGCGACCGGGCGCCGGGCGCCGTCCGCCGAGTGCTCGGCGATGCCGGGCATCGCATGCTCGCGCATCCAGCGGCCCGCGGGGCGTGCGTCACCCGGGAACAGCGGCTGGTCGAGAAGGCGCAAGGGGCTGCGGAAGCCGGCATACATCGATGCGAGGTCCGGCGCGGCGAGCGCCTGCAGCGCCAGTGCCGCGCGGTGTCCCGCCCGGACCCCGACGAGCGAGCGCGCAAGGCGCGCGAGCGGGCGAAGCGAGGCATGCCAGGGCGCAAGCTGCTCGACGATCCGATGGTAAGGGTAGCCGCCGAACAGCTCGTCGCCACCGTCACCGGACAGCGCGACGGTGACTTCGCGCCGCGCGAGGCGTGCGAGCAGCAGGGTGGGGATGGCCGAGGAATCGGCGAACGGCTCGTCGTATCGGGCGGTCAGCGTGTCCAGCGTGTCGAGCAGGTCCGCGGGGCCGATCCGCTCGTGCGTGTTGTGCACGCCCAGATGCTGCGCGACGGCGCGCGCGTGGATGGATTCGTCGTAGCGCGGATCGTCGAACCCGATCGTGTAGGTGCGCACCGTGCCACCGGCGCGGCGCATCAGCGCCACCACCAGGCTCGAATCGATGCCGCCGGACAGGAAGGCGCCGACGGGCACGTCGCTCACCAGTCTCCGCTCGACGCTCGCGGCGATCTGCGCCTCGAGGGCGTCGAGCGCACCGGCTTCGTCGCCCGGCACGCGGGGCGTCGGTTCGGACGAACCCTCGCCCGCCGGGGCGCCGGCGAGCCGCCACCAGCGCTCGATCCGCGAGCGACCGCCGGACTCGACGCACATCAGGCAGCCGGCCCCGAGTCGATGCACTTCCGCCCAGGCCGATACCTCGCCCGGCAGGTAGCCGAGGTCGAGGTACAACCGGGCGGCCTCGGGCGAGGCGCTCAGCGGCAGGTCGCCGAAGGCCGCGAGCGCGTCGGCGGTCGACGCGAAGGCGATGCGGTCGCGATCGAGGCGATAGCAGAGCGGCTTGACGCCCAGCCGGTCGCGGGCGAGCCACAGTCGGCGCTCGCGCGCATCCCAGAGCGCGAAGGCGAACATGCCGTTCAGCCTCGGCAGGCAGGCCGGGCCCCACTGCCGCCAGGCAGCGAGGATCACCTCGGTGTCGCCGTCGGACTCGAAACGATGGCCGGATGCGGCGAGCGTTTCGCGCACGTCCCGGAAATTGTAGATCTCGCCGTTGAAGACGATCGACAGCCTGCCCGCGGCCAGGTGCATCGGCTGGTGTCCGCGCGGCGAGAGGTCGAGGATCGACAGCCGGCGATGGGCCAGGCCGATCGGACCATCGATCCAGAGGCCCTGGTCATCGGGGCCGCGCTGCGCGAGCGCGTCGCAGGCGCGGGCGAGTCGATCGGGATCGATCGGTGCGCCCGTGAACTCGAGTCTGCCGACGAGGCCGCACATGGCGGTGCGTCAGCGCGGCGCGCCAGCGACGCCGGCCTCGCGCCGAACGCGTGCGGCCGGATCAGGTACGCGTCGCGGGTGCGATTCGGCTGTGTGCCCACGCGGCCGGGCCATGACGGACATCGCCCCGCGACTCACGGGGCGTTCCCTTTGCCAGCGCGGGACTCGCCCGGGGGCAAGGCATACATCACCGGGATGCCGTTGCGCACCGGGTAGGACGCGGCGCAGTCGCTGCAATCGAGCGCGTCGCGGCGGTCTTGCAGATGTTCGCCCCCGCAGGATGGGCACCGCAGCAGGGCCGCGAGGTCGATCGTGCGATTGCGGCGCGCCTGCGAGAGCAGCGTTCGGGCCCCGCGCAGCAGTCGTGTGCGCAGGCTGTCGGACGAAGCCGTGGCATGGGGCGATGAAGTCGACCCCGTCGATTCCTCGGCGAACGGCTGGTCCTCGTCCAGCACCTCGAAGTCGATACGCCCTTGCCAGTAATGGCGCACATGGAAGTCGAAGGGATGGCGCGGAATGGTTTCGCCTGCGATCCACCGCTTCGCGCGCCTCTCGTACAGGTCAACGAGTTCGGCATCGTGCCGCCAGTGCCGTTTGCGACGGATCAGCAACCGACCGTCGCGTTGCGTGATCTCGAGCCGATGGTCGCGATAGGGATTGACCCGTTCCATGAAGGCATCCGGCACCTCGATGTAGCCTGCGCGCGCGACGCGTGCAAGCTCCGCGAGGAAACGCGCGGGGTCCCGGGAGTGCTCCAGGACATGCGAGGCGATCACGAAATCGAAGGCGCCATCGCGAAAAGGCAGGCGCTCGACGAAGCCCAGCACCGTCGGGCGGTCCGCCACCAGGGGGGCCCAGTGCCGCTCCCGGGTATGTTCGTACGCATCCAGCAGCACGTTGGCGCGCGCGTACGGATTGCCGCCGCTGCCGACCTCGAGTACCAGTGCGTCGGCAGGCACGGGGCAGTGCAGGCGGCGCAGCGACCACGCGGGACGGTCAAGGCCCAT
>CAIKXV010000225.1 GCA_903831455.1 uncultured Pseudomonadota bacterium
CACCTGCAGCTCGTCGTGCGCGCGCGTCGCGGCGGCGATCGCGATGATCCAGTCGACCAGCGACTGCTCCATGCGCACGCGGTCGACCTCGTCCTGCAGCTCGAGGATGGCCGGGCCGGAGATGACGGGGCGCAGCTCGCGCAGCGCCGTGCGAGCCGGCTGGCGGTGGATGATCCTGCTCTCGTCGTCGGGGCTCGGGTAGCCCAGCGAGACGCGCATCAGGAAGCGGTCGAGCTGGTTCTCGGGCAGGAAGTAGGTGCCCTCGAACTCGTAGGGGTTCTGCGTGGCCACCACCATGAAGGGCGCGGGCAGCTCGAGCACGTGGCCCTCGGCGCTCACGGTGCCCTCGGCCATCGCCTCGAGGAGCGCGCTCTGCGTGCGCGGGGTGGCGCGGTTGATCTCGTCGGCCAGCACCACGTTCGCGAACACCGGGCCCTTGCGGAACTCGAACGCGTCGCGCTCGCGGTGGTAGATGCTGACGCCGGTGATGTCCGAGGGCAGCAGGTCCGGGGTGCACTGGATGCGGCTGAAGGTGCAGTCGATGCTGCGGGCCAGCGCGTTGGCGAGCACCGTCTTGCCCACGCCCGGCACGTCCTCCACCAGCACGTGGCCGCGGGCGAGCAGGCACACCAGCAGGCGGTCGACCGCCTGGGTGTTTCCCATGTAGGCGCTTGCGATGTTGTCGCGGAGGCGGTGGAGCGGGGTCGCGTCTGGCATGTCGCTGCCTCCGCAGCGCGGGAAGTATATCGTTGCGGGCGTGACGACCGACCGATCGACCGACGATGGCCCCGAGCTGCGCGTGCACGTCGCGTGCGCGCGCTGCGGCTACGACCTGGTGGCCACGCGCCTCTGGGCCAGCTGCCCGGAATGCGGGCTCGAGGCGCTGGCGACGGTCGCGCAGCACAGCGACCCCCAGGTGGCGCACCTGGCCGCGCCGCAGGACCCCGCGGCCGCGTCACGCGCCGTCATCGCGGCCACGGCGGCGCCGTTCGTGGCGCTGCTGCTGCAGGGATCCGGGCCGGCCATGCGCACCGTCGATGCGCTGGCGGGCCGCGGCGCGTCGTTCCCGTCGCAGGTGGAGCGGCCGTCGTGGCTGGTGACCGCCGCGATCCTCGGCGCCGCCGCGATCGTGGTGCGGCGCGGGCTCGCGCCCGGCGTGAACCCGACGCTGCGCGCGTCCGTCGGCGCGGCGCGCGTGCGCCGGCTGGTCGGCGGCCTGTGGGCGTGGGCGGTGCTGCTGCTGGCGACCTTCTTCCTCTCGCTCACCCTCTTCGCGAACAGCGCAGCGCTGGCGAAGGCCGCCGTGGCCGCGCAGATCCTGCCCGCGGCCTTCACGCTCCACGCGCTGGCGCCGGTGCTCGCCCGCAGCGGCGCCCTGACCCGCGCGTACCGCGAGGCGCGCCACGGTCGCCAGAGCGCGGAACTGGTGGCGCTGACGGTGTCGGCGGCCATCACGCTGTGGGTGCTCGACGGCCTGATCGACGGCGTGGTCGGACCGGAGGGCCGGACGGTCGCCGTCGGCCTGGCGTCGGCCCTCTTCCTGGTCTCCGCGATCGGGCTGGCGTACCTGGTGGCGAACGGCTGGACGATCGCGGCGGGGCTGCGCGCCCCCCGGATCGACCCGCGCCGGCTGGGCTGACGCGGGCCCAGAGGCCGCGTGCGGCCGGTGCATGGCGGGAATCCGCAGCCCCGCTGCCAAGGTGGCAGCGCCCACACCCAAGATAACCAATAACTTCGCCTTTACCGGCCGATCCCGACAGCCGCCGCGATGGCACGCAGGTTGCATCCTCAGACCTCGCCGCCCGCGCGCCACGCGCGGCCGGCGCTTGGATCACCGTCCAGGATCACCACTCACGGAGACCCGCATGGCAGTCAAGGAACTCGCATTCGACACGGACGCCCGCAAGCAGCTGCTCGCCGGCGTCGAGAAGCTCGCCTCCGCCGTCAAGAGCACGCTCGGCCCGCGCGGCCGCAACGCGGTGCTGGACCGCAG
>CAIKXV010000226.1 GCA_903831455.1 uncultured Pseudomonadota bacterium
GCCGATGACGGGCTCCTGCTATCTCACGCATGACAACCCGGACCTGCGTTCGCTCTACGATGTCGGCCGGGAAATCGTCACGTATCGATCGACCGATGACTGCGTCGACCAGGTGCGTGCCCTGCTGGCGGATCCGGCGCGGGCGGAATCGATCGGCCAGGCCGGTCGCATCCGTGCGCAGCGCGATCACACCTGGGCCCGGCGTTTCTCCGACCTGTTCTCCCGGATATCCCGCCCCGCCACCCCAGTCCCTACCCGCGAGGTAGCAGCCCCGTGACTCCTGGCCTGCTCGAACTGCTCTGCGATCCGGTGGATCGTCAGCCCCTGCGACTGGACAACGCATCGTACGATGCGCGCGGACATATCGTGTCCGCGGAACTGGTCTCGAGCACAGGCCAGCGCTACCCGGTGATCGACGGCGTTCCCCGTTTCCACCGTCAACCCGAGATGACCAGTAGCGTCGAGTCGTTCGGAGACGAGTGGAATCACTTCGATTTCATCGCCTTCCGCGACAACTGGCTGCAGCACACCGTACGCAACACCTTCGGCTCCCTCGAGGCCTTCCGCGGCAAGGTGGTCGTCGATGCGGGCGCCGGTAGCGGCTCGCAGTCGCGCTGGATCCACGAGGCCGGTGCGGCGCACGTCATTGCCCTCGAACTGTCCCACTCGGTCGACGGCGTGATGCGCCGCAATCTCGATGGCCTGGAGGGCGTCGACATCGTCCAGTGCTCGATCGATGCCCCGCCGCTTCGCGACGCGTGCATCCCGGGCATCGTGATCTGCCACAACGTGATCCAGCACACCCGAAGCGTCGAGGACACCGCTCGATCGCTGTGGCGCCTTGTCGGCCCCGGGGGAGAGTTCGTATTCAACTGCTACCCCAAGAACGACCTGGGCTGGCTTCGCCGGATGCGCTTGCGCCTGTACGAAGGCCTGCGGGCGTTCCTGTCGCGGCGCTCGTTCGGATTCAGGCTCGCCTACGCTCGCACGATGTCGGTGCTGCGCTTCGTGCCGCTGCTGGGTCTCGTGCTCGAGAAGTCCATGCTGATGGTCCGCGGCGATGTCGTGCCCGGCCCGAACTGGATCAGGCGTGCGTACCGGGCCGGGGCACTGAACACGTTCGACTGCTACGGTTCGCATGCGTGGCAGCACCTGAAGAGCGACGACGAGATCCGTGCGCTGGTCGCCGAGCTGCAGCCCGACCCCAGCCGGATCGGCAATCTCGATCGCTACTTCCTGCGACCGCAGCCGATCGGCATCGCGCTACGGCTCTCGCGCTAGCACGGCCCTCGCCCGTGTGCGGCATCTACGGACAGTTCGCGAGCGACGGGTCACTCGATCCCGGCCCCGTGGCCGCCTCCCGGGACCGACTCGCGCACCGCGGCCCGGACGATGCCGGCCTCTGGCTATCGCCCGACCGCCGGATCGCCCTCGCCCACCGGCGCCTGTCGGTGATCGACCTGAGCGCGGCCGGACACCAGCCGATGCTGGACGCCTCCGGCCAA
>CAIKXV010000227.1 GCA_903831455.1 uncultured Pseudomonadota bacterium
GGTGCGTACATGGACCACCGCAGGTCCGGGGCAGCCCAGGGCAGCGGCCACCGTCGCATCGACCTCCTCGGCGCGGTCGATGCGCCATGCCGTGGCACCGAAGGATTCGCCCCAGCGCGCGAAGTCGGGGTTGGCCAGCCGCGTACCCGCGACCCGCCCGGGGAATCGCTTCTCCTGGTGCAGGCGGATGGTGCCGTAGGACCCGTTGTCGGCAATGAACAGCCTGGGCGCCGCGCCGTGCTGGACCGCCGTGGCCAGTTCGTTGCCGGTCATCAGTACGCAACCGTCCCCGACCAGCGCCACCACCTGCCGCCCCGGACAGCGCAGCGACCACGCGAGCGCGCCGGGCACGCCCATGCCCATCGCACCGGCCATCGTGCCCGACATGCGCCGCTCGCCCCGAAAGCCGTAGCAGCGCTGGGTCCAGGTGTTGAAGTTGCCCGAGTCGATCACCAGCACGCCGTCGTCGGCCATGTGGCGATCGAGCGCGGCCACCACGTCACCGAAGCACACGCCATCGTCGGTCGCGATCGGCTCGATCGTGCGCAGCCCGCGCAGGTAGTCCTGCAGCGTCCCGATCCAGGCGTCGCGCGAAGCCGCGGGCACCGCGTCCGCGTGCGCCCCCGCACGCGCGGCCAGCGCCTGCAGGGTGAGCACGGGGTCGGCGATGCAGCGCAGTTGCGGCTGATAGACGCGGGCGGCCACCTCCGCGTCGGGGTAGACGTGCACCAGCCGCTGCGTCGGCACCGGCGCGCGTGGAAACGTGTAGCGCTGGGTGGGCGTGTCGCCCAGATCGGTGCCCAGCGCGAGGATCAGGTCCGCCTGTGCCAGCCGTTCCACCTGCGCCGGGGGGATCTTGAAGCCCAGGTGGGCCGCGTAGAGCGGATCGTCGTTGGGCAGGAGATCCTGCTGGCGGAAGTCCACCGCGACCGGCACGCGCAGCGTACGGGCGAGCCGCGCCAGCGCCTCGCGCCCTGCCGGCGTGTTGATGAGCGAGCCGCCGATGATCAGCGGACGCTGCGCGCGGGCCAGTTCACCGGCGAGGGAATCGACGAGCGCAGCGTCCAGTTGCGGGCCCGCGCAGGCACTCGCCATGACCGGCTGGCCCTCGAGCGATACCTCGGCCTCGAACACGTCCTCGGGGATCGCCACCACCACCGGGCCGGGACGACCGCTGCAGGCGACATCGAGCGCGCGGGCCATCGTCTCGAGCAGCCGCTGCGGCTCGTCGACCTGGGTCACCCATTTCGCCACGGTCCCGAACACCTGCCGGTAGTCCATGTCCTGGAAGGCATGGCGACCCGCCTCGTCGCGCGCGACCTGGCCGCAGATCATCACCACCGGCAGCGCGTCGTGCATCGCCGAGTGGATGGCGATCGATCCGTTGGTGGCGCCCGGGCCGCGGCTCACGAGGAACAGACCGGCCCTGCGGGTGGCGTGCGCATCGGCCAGCGCCGCGAAGCCGGCGCCCGACTCGTGCCGGCAGACCACCAGGTCGATGGCGGAGTCCTGCAGGGCGTCGAGCAACGGAAGGTAGCTCTCGCCAGGCACGCAGAAGGCGCGGTCGATCCCGCGCTCGGCCAGCAGGCGAACGATCGCCTGCGCGGCGGGAAGCCTGCCCCGGGTGGGTTCGCTCGACATGATCCCTCTCCCCCTTTCCGCGGGCTCGCCGGCCCTCGCTACAATCGTGGCATTGTAGCGATACGCGGCGGGTGCGGCGCCCGCAGACGCCGGACCTTGCGGCGCGCGTCCGGCCGGCGCGTCCGCGGCGAACGGTTCGCCCGCGAGCGACGCAGCGGGTTCGTCGTCGCCCGCGGCCTGCCTGCGCGCCTCGCCCCGTTCGCGCCCGACCCTGTCCCCCGGAGCCCCCCATGGATGCCGCCACCCGCGAAGCCCGGATCGACCTCACCTGCGCACTGCGCTGGGCCGCGAAGCTCGGGCTGCACGAGGGCGTGTGCAACCACTTCAGCATCGCGGTGCCGGGTCGCGGCGACCGCTTCCTGATCAACCCGCAGGGCCTGCACTGGCTCGAAGTCACCCCGGCGGACATCGTCACCGTCGATGTCGACGGGCAGGTCGTCGAGGGGCGCCACGCGGTCGAGCCCACGGCGTTCTACATCCACTCGCGCATCCACCGCTCCCGCCCCTCGGCGCGGGTGGTGCTGCACACCCACATGCCCTATGCATCGACGATCTGCGCACTCGAGCATGGACGGCTCGCCTGGGTGACGCAGCAGTCCACCAAGTTCCATGGGCGTGTCGCCTACGACGACACCTACAACGGCCTGGCGGTCAGCGAAGCGGAAGGCGACCGCCTCGCTGCCGCCTGCCAGGGCGCGGACGTGATCTTCCTCGCCAACCACGGCATCCTGGTCTGCGGGGAATCGATGGACCTCGCCTTCGACGACCTCTACTACCTCGAACGCTCCGCGATGATCCAGGTGCTCGCCGCCGGCACGGGCGGGCGCCTGCGGGTGATCCCGCCGGAGATCGCCGCCATGACCGCGCAGCAGATGCGCGAGGACCGCGGCCAGGCGAGACTGCATTTCGCCGCGCTGCGCCGCCTGCTCGACCGCGACGAGCCGGGATGGTCGGCACCGGGCGACTGAGCCGGCGAACCGCCTGCGATCGTCCCGTCTCCGATCACGCGGTCGTCGTTCATCCTGTCCGCGATCACCATGACCTCGGTCACGCTCTCCACGATCACCCCGTTTGCGATCACCCTGTGTCGATGACCCCGCCTTCGCTCACCCTGGCTTCGAACGCGCCGTCGTCGGGCGACCGCACGGAGGGTACGGGCGTCGCCGGACGGGGGGACGACGATGTCGCGCACAGCATCCCGCCCGCCCTCGCGAACCGTGCCAAGACCCGCGATCACGCGTGCGGCAGGTCGCCGGCGAGGCGCACGCCATGATCGGCCTGCTGCAGCGGGTAGGCCGCGCCGCGGTCGACATCGACGGGCAGCGCGTCGGTGAAATCGGGCACGGGCTGCTGGTGCTCGTCGGCGTGGAGCGCGGCGACGGCGCGCCCGAGGCCGATCGCCTGCTCGATCGACTGCTCGGATACCGGGTGTTCGCCGACGAGCACGGCCGCATGAACCGCTCGCTGCGAGAGGTGGCAGGCGGATTGCTGCTGGTGCCGCAGTTCACGCTGGCCGCCGACACCCGCAGCGGCACCCGCCCCGGCTTCAGCACCGCCGCGGCACCCGACGTCGGGCAGCGACTGTTCGATCACCTCGTCGCGCGCGCCCGCACGCTGCACCCGAACGTCGCCACCGGACGCTTCGGTGCCGACATGCAGGTATCGCTGGTCAACGACGGGCCGGTGACCTTCTGGCTGCAGGTGGCGCCGGCGGGGGCGGCCTGAACCGGCAGCCGGCCGCGCGCGTGCAACCGTTCCCCGCCCCGCGCAGGTCGGCGCGCCTGCGGCGGTACTCAGCGCGGGCCGCGGGCCTCGTGCCTGCGGCACCCCGGGGCCGCGACGCACGGGCGTCGAGCGCGCCCGGCGTGATCCGCCGGCCGCGATGCGCCGCAGGCAGCCCGGTCAGTCGCCGGTCTGGTAGACGTAGGGCTTCTGGCGCACGCGGGCCTGCGCGAACTGCGCCTGCTCGGCCGCGTCGATCGGGCGATCCCACCAGCGAGCGCGCGCCTTGCGCTGCTCCTCGGCGAGGTGGGGGCGGGAGGCCAGCAGTTCGCGGATGAACTGGGTGGGTTCGGAGACGTAGTGGGTGAGCTTGGCCATGGCGGCATCCTGCACTCGTTCGACGGCACGGACGCATTGTCCCGCAATCCGGCACCCCGTGGCGAGCCCCGACCCGCGATCCCTGCGCCCCCGTGCGCTCAGCGCACCCAGCCGATCTCGCGTGCGGTCAGCGGACCGATCAGCACGCCGTTCAGGCTCTCGGCCTGCTCGGCCCGCCCCGGCGCGACCGGGACGCGCCCGGCCATGATCTCGGCAAACCGCTGCGGCAGCAGCGGCACGCGGTCGGGTTCGGCATAGCCGTGCGGATGCAGCGGCTGGTTGGTGGCGAGATCGTACTTGTCGGTCGCGCCGAGGGTATGCAGCATCTCGTGGGTGATCACCACGTTGTTCTGCGCGCTCATCCGCGGGTTGGCGAAGACGTTGACCACCCCGATCAACCCCTTCTCCAGCCCGGTGGAGTGCGGCAGCCGCGGCGTGCGCTCGTCGTCGTGGTACAGCAGGAACAGCCGCACGTTGCGCCGGGCGCCCGTGTAGGTGTCGTTGCGCCACGCCCACCAGCGCAGCTGCAGGCTCCAGGCGACCGCGGCCAGCGGATTGCCTGGCGCGGGCGTCGCCGGCGGGGCCGATCCCACCCGGGGCGCAAGCCGCAGCTCGACCGGCTCGCGTACCCGCACGCCCCACGCCTCGGCCTGGTCGGCCATGAACTCCGCGATCGGCGCGTCGCGGGCGACGTCGAGCGCGCGCAGGTAGCGCTCGGCAGCCTCGCTGCCGTCGGCGTTGATCGGATAGAGCACGACCGTGAGCGGATCGTCCCAGTCGGTGGCATCGCGCTTCGCGAGCCACGCCCCCTGGGCGACCGTCGCCAGCACGAGCAGCAGCACCGTCACCCTCAGGGCCTTCCACATCGACGCGTCTCCGGCGGATCACGCACCCCTTCGCGCCACTCGCCACGGCCGTAGAATGGCCGCACGCTGTGCGCGGGACCGGGCGGGGAACGGTCGCAGGCGCTGCCCGGTCGCGACAGCGCCGATTATCCGACCATTCATTGACGCGCGGCGAGCACGACCGCGCGCCGAGACACGAGGAGACCGCGATGACCGCACCGACCCAACCGCCGCCCGAGGCTCACGCCCGATCGACATCCCCGGGCGGCCCCGTCCCGCGGGCGACCTCGCGGCTGCGCGCCCTGCTCGCGGGCGGCCGCACGCTGTTCGTGCCCGGCTGCTTCAACGCGATGAGCGCGATGGTGGTGGAGCGGGCCGGCTTCCCCGCGGTCTACATGACCGGCTACGGGACCTCGCTGGGCATGCTGGGCCTGCCCGACGCGGGCTTCGCGACCATGACCGAGATGCAGCAGAACGCGCGGTGGATCGCCAACGCGGTGGACATCCCGGTGCTGGCCGACGCCGACAACGGCTATGGCAACGCGGTCAACGTGACCCGTACGATCCGCGAATACATCCAGACCGGCGTGGCCGGCGTGCACCTGGAGGACCAGGTGATGCCCAAGCGTTGCGGCCATGTCGCCGGACGGCAGGTGGTGTCGCGGGCGGAGGCGATCGGAAAGATGCGGGCGGCGGCCGCCGTGCGCGACGCGAACGACCCCGACTTCGTGCTGATCGCGCGCACCGACTCCAGGGGCGCGGTCGGCGGCTCCCTCGACGAGGCGATCTGGCGTGCCAACGCGCTGCTCGACGCCGGCGCGGACCTGGCCTTCGTCGAAGGGCCGACCAGCGAGGCCGAGGTCGAGCGCATCTGCCGCGAGGTCAAGGGCCCGATCTTCTACAACATGACCGGCGTGTCGCCGCGCTACACGCTCGACCAGATGAACGCGCTGGGCTTCGCGATCGCGATCACGGCCAACACGCTCACCCGCGCCGCCTACATGGCGATGTACGACGCGGCGATCGCGCTGCGCGACGAGGGGCCGCAGTCCGAACTCAAGGTGATGGAAGCGATGCGCCGCCACCCGCTGGGCGACGTGCACGACCTCGCGCGTTTCGACCGCGTGCGCCGCATCGAGGAACAGTTCATGCCAGCCGAGGAACTCGCGAAATACGAGGGCACGGTGGGCTACCGTCCCGCCGACGGGGGCTGGCAGCGCTGATCGGACGCGATCCGCGGGCAGGTCGCGGGCAGGGATCGCACCGGCCTGCGGCGGCTTCGCGCGGCCCGTGACGATCCGGGCCAGCGGTACGGGCAGGCGGCGGGCGCCGCGGCACGGCGCCCGCCGACGCTCAGCGCAGGAACCCGTCCCCGATCAGCCGCAGCCCGATCGACACCCAGCGCCCGTCGGGCCCGCCGTTGGCGATCTGCGCGCCCATCACCGCATCGACCTGCACCTTCTCCTTCACCACCCAGAAGCGGAACCCCGCCTGCCATCCCGGCCGCCCCTGGTCGGCACCGAAGACCTCGGCGGCCAGGATCACTTCCTGCTGGCCACGCCGCAGCAACAGCGTCTCGCTGCCCACGCCCCACATCGCGACGGTACGGCCGTGATCGCGATCGCGCCTGATGCCGGCCAGCGTGAGCAGTACGAACGCCTCGTCACGAAACGAGAAGCTCGTCACGTTGTACGCGTAGGTGCCGGTGAGCCACGACGGCGTGCCGGCCTGGGAAGGCGCCCCTCCGGTGCGAGCGGTCATGCCGGCCGCGAACCCGGTCCCGATGCCGGTGTCGAGCGTGCGCAGCAGCGTCTTCGCCTGGACCAGCGCGTTGCCGCTCGACGGTTCGCCCGCCTCGCCCGGCAACCGGTTGACCCCGGCGGTGATCTCGAGGTTCCCGGTCGGGTTGCAGGCGGGCAGCGCCCAGTACTCGCTGCCACCCCGATGGCGACGGTGGCTGTGCACCCACGCCTCGACCTGGCAGCCCCCCGATGGCGTGATCCGCGCATCGTCGGTCACGTACGGGCGCGCCGCATGCGCCGGCGGCACGGCCGCGGCCAGCGACAGCGCTGCGCACGCAAGCAGCGCGCGCACCGGGGAGACGACCTGCCAGCATGCCAGGGACATGGCGCGAGCATGCCACGTCCGCGTGACGGCCACATGGCAGGGCTCGGGA
>CAIKXV010000228.1 GCA_903831455.1 uncultured Pseudomonadota bacterium
ACCCATGGGCGGATTTCCCAGGCTGCGCGCGATGCGGCCGGCGTGGGCGAGGGTCTGATCCGCGTCGCCGTGGGGCTGGAGGCCCTGGAGGACATCCAGCGCGATCTTGCCCGCGGGCTGGACGGCTGAGCGCGGGAGCGCCGTGTGCCGCGGCTGCTGGCGGCCGGATCGATGATCGCCCGCAGTGGTTGCCGAGGACATGCACGAGGGTCCAATCGGGTGCGAAAGGGTGCGATCGCCCGCGCGTTGACCGGAGCCATGGCGAGCGGTGGCTGCGCACCGCGCGAGGTCAGTCCGGCTCGGTCCAGTACGCGCAGGCGCCGGTCGCGCCATCGACAGCCAGTCCAGCGGCTCTGCCATCCCAGTCCGGCAGCACCCAGCGCTCGCAGTCCCGGCCATCGACCCTGATGGCGCTCAGGCCGGGCCGGTGGGTATGGCCGTGGACGAGTCGCGGGCAGCCATGCTCGCGGATCAGGTCGATGACCGCGGTCTCGGTCACGTCCATGATCTGCGTCGACTTCATGCGCTTGCCCGCCTCGCTCGCCGCTCGCAACCGGGCCGCCTCCGCGCGGCGATCGGCGAGCGGTCGCGCGAGGAAGGCTGCCTGCCATGCGGGGTCGCGTACCGTCCGGCGGAAGGCGAGGTAGTCGCGATCGCCGGTGCACAGCGTGTCGCCGTGGGTGAGCAGCGTGCGGATGCCGCCCAGGGTCACGATCGAGGGGTCGGGCAGCCACTCCCCGCCCGCGGCGCCGACGAATGCCGCGCCGAGCAGGAAATCACGGTTGCCGTGCATCAGGCGCACCGCGACCCCCGAGTCGGCCAGGCGGCGAAGTTCCGCGGCAACCTCTGCGTGCATCGGCCGTTGCAGGTCGTCGTCGCCAACCCAGGCGTCGAACAGGTCGCCCAGCAGGTAGAGCGCGCGGGCGCTGCGGGCGCGGCCGCGGAGCAGGCGAAACAGCGCGGCTGTCGTGGCGGGCCGCTCCGCCGACAGGTGCAGGTCGGAGATGAGGAGCGTCTCGCTCATCGAGGATCGACCGCCGGGGTTCGCCGCCCCGGCGACCCGCATGCCCGGTTCAGTCGGCTTGCGCGCGGGTGATGACGACATCCTCGGCCGGCACGTCCTGGTGGCCGGCGCGCGAGGTGGTCTTCACCTTGCCGATCGCGTCCACGACATCCTGTCCTTCGACCACTCGCCCGAACACGCAGTAGCCCCATCCGCGCGGGGTGGGCGAGGAGAAATCGAGGAACTCGTTGTCCGCGGTGTTGATGAAGAACTGCGCCGAGGCCGAGTGCGGGTCGGGCGTGCGCGCCATCGCAATCGTGTAGTGGCGGTTCTTCAGTCCGTTGTCGGCCTCGTTGGTGATCGGGTCGCGGGTCTTCTTCTGCTTCATGCCGGGTTCGAACCCCCCACCCTGGATCATGAAGCTGTCGATGACGCGATGGAAGATGGTGCCGTCGTAGTGCCCGGCACGCACGTACTCGAGGAAGTTCGCGACGGTGAGCGGTGCCTTGTCCGCGTCGAGTTCGAGGCGGATGGTGCCGGCGGAAGTGTGAAGGGTGACCATGGAGGGGCTCCTGTAGGGGGGGGTACGCGGGGCCGGCGGCTCAGCGGCGGCCGAGGATCACCGCCTTTTCGATGATCGGCAGTTTGGAGGGCACGTCGGTCTTGAAGGGCCCGCCGGTTCCGGTGGGAACCTGCAGCATCTGGTCGACCACCTCCAGTCCCTTGATGACGCGTCCGAATACCGCATACCCGTAGCCGATCACGGTGCGTTCGCGGAAGTCGAGGAAATCGTTGCGGGCGACGTTGATGAAGAACTGCGCCGTGGCCGAGTGCGGATCGCGGGTACGCGCCATCGCCACGGTGCCGATCTCGTTGCGCAGGCCCGACTTGAGGGTCCGTTCGGCTTCGTTCTTGATGGGCTCGCGGGTGGGCTTCTCCTTGAACTCGGCGGTGAAGCCGCCGCCCTGGGCCATGAAGCCGCGGATCACGCGGTGGAACACGGTGCCGTCGTAGTGGCCTTCCTTCACGTACTGCAGGAAGTTGGCGACCGTGTCGGGGGCGCGATCGGGGTAGAGCTCGATCACGATGCTGCCGAAGTTCGTCTGCAGTTCGACCCGGGGGGCCTGGGCCAGTGCGGCGGGGGACGCGAACAGCGACGCCGCGGCGAGCAGCAGCGGCACGAGGAACAGGGCAAGGCGGGTCTGCCAGCGGGGCAGGGCGTCGGCTGCGCCGGCGCTCGTGGGATTGCGGGACACGCGGGAATCTCCTCTGTGGTCTGGCCAGGTCGCCGGGGGGTATCGCCCTCGACCGATGCTCGCGCACCGATTATCCCGCGCCGGAGCCCATCGCGCGCGCCCGCGCGGATCGACCCGGCACCGACCGCCCCGCCCGGGGCGGGTTGGGCGCCGGGGTGCTGCCCGTCAGGGTTGCCGGCTACGCGGCTCGCCCTTCGCCGGGCTGCGCAGGGCGGGACTCGGGGCCAGTGGCGGCAGCGTCGCGCCGGTTTCGGTGTACACGGCTCGTAGCCGCTCGCGCCGCTCCTTCAGGCTGGAGCTGACCGGCCCGCCCGCCTGGAGCGCCTGCCCGTACGACTCCCAGGCGAGGCGAGCGAGCAGGTCGCCGAGGTTTTCCCAGGCCGTCGAGTAGCCCGGGTGAGCGCGGGTGGCCATCTCCAGCAACCGCCGCGCCTCGTCGAACCGGCCGCGGGCCGCCTCCAGCACCGCGAGGTTGTTGTAGGGTTCCGGCAGCTCGGGGAAGTCCTCGGTCAGCGCCCGGTAGACGCCGATGGCCTCGGCCTCGCGTCGCTGCTCGACCAGTATCCGCGCGCGCAGGAAACGGGCGCGAGCGTCCTTCGGCTGCCGTGCGAGGAAGGCATCGAGGCGGGTGGCCGCCTCCTGGGTCGATCCGCGGGCGAGCAGCGCCGACAGCGCATCGAGTTCGTCGGCGCGTGCCGGAGCCGCGTTTCCCGCGGCGAGCAGCAGGCCCAGCAGCAGCGCGGGCAGGCGCGGGGCGCGGGTGCGCGGATGGGGCAGGCTGGCCATGTGGTATTCTCCCCGGCCCTCGCGCAGTCTCCGGAATCGGCGAAGGTTCCGCTGCGGATTCAACGGTTTGCCGATCTTCCCGGTGCACGGACGCGCGTGGTCGACCTGCGGAGTATAGCGGGGCGCCGATGGCGCCCGTCGCGCGGCCAGTCCCATGCTCAGGCTCTACAACACCCTCACGCGCGAGAAGCAGGCCTTCGAGCCCATCGAGCCCGGTCGCGTGCGCATGTACGTGTGCGGCATGACCGTGTACGACTACTGCCACCTCGGCCATGCGAGGGTGATGGTGGTGTTCGACATCGTCGTGCGCTGGTTGCGCGCGAGTGGCTACGAGGTCACCTACGTCCGCAACATCACCGACATCGACGACAAGATCATCGCCCGCGCCCGGGCCAACGGCGAGGGCATCGAGGAGCTCACCTCGCGCTACATCGGCGCGATGGACGAGGACGCGGTCGCGCTGGGGGTGATCCGGCCCGACCACGAACCGCGCGCCACCGCCTACGTGCCGCAGATGCAGGCGCTGATCGCGCGCCTCGAGCAGGCCCGGCTGGCCTACGTGGCCTCCGACGGCGACGTGAACTTCTCGGTCCGCGACTTTCCCGGTTATGGACGGCTGTCGGGCAAGTCGATCGAGGACCTGCGCGCAGGCGAGCGGGTGGAGGTGGCCTCCGCCAAGCGCGACCCGCTCGACTTCGTGCTGTGGAAGCGCAGCAAGCCCGAGGAGCCGCAGTGGGCGTCGCCCTGGGGCTGCGGACGCCCGGGTTGGCATATCGAGTGCTCGGCGATGTCGGCGGCGCTGCTCGGGGAGTCGTTCGACATCCACGGCGGCGGACAGGACCTGCAGTTTCCCCACCACGAGAACGAGATCGCGCAGAGCGAGGGCGCCAGCGGCCGTCCGTTCGTGCGGTACTGGATGCACAACGGGTTCGTGCGCGTCGACGACGAGAAGATGTCGAAGTCGCTGGGCAACTTCTTCACCGTGCGCGAGGTACTCGCCCGCTACGACGCCGAGGTCGTGCGCTTCTTCATCGCCCGCGCCCATTACCGCAGCCCGCTCAACTATTCCGACCAGCACCTGGACGACGCCCGCCAGGCGCTGACCCGGCTCTACACCGCGCTGCGCGCGGTGGAGGCCTCGCCCCAGCCGATCGACTGGGGTCGACCGGCCGCCGCGCGCTTTCGCGCGGCGATGGACGATGACTTCAACACGCCGGAGGCCGTGGCGGTGCTGTTCGACCTGGCCGCCGAGGTCAATCGCGGGCGCGATCCGGCGGCGGCCAGCCTGCTCAGGTCGCTTGGCGGACTCCTCGGCCTGCTGCAGCGCGATCCGGTTGCCTTCCTGCAGTCGGGGCCGGTGGCCGCCAGCGGCCTGGAGCCGGCCGACATCGAGGCCCGCATCGCCGAGCGGGCAGCCGCCAAGCGGGCACGGGACTTCGCCTCTGCAGACCGGATCCGCGCCGAACTGGCCGCGGCGGGGGTGCAACTCGAGGACGGTCCCGGCGGGACGACCTGGCGCCGTTCCTGACCGGCGCGCAACCGCCCCGGGGTCGCTGGGCGGTCACTGAAGTCCTCCGGACGGTGCTGACGAGCGGGGTGTCGCGCGCTAGACTCGAACGGGCGGCGGCAGGTCGCCGCGGATTGCCTCGGAGCAGCTTGAATGGATAGCGTCGATCTGGAGGTGCTGCGCTCGGCGGTTGCCTGGCGCCGTGCCGGACACGGGGTCACCCTGGCCACCGTCGTGGAAACCTGGGGATCGGCGCCGCGGCCGGTGGGAGCGATGCTCGCCATTCGCCACGACGGCATGGTCTCGGGATCGGTATCGGGCGGTTGTGTCGAGGACGACATGATCGCGAAGCTCACCGGCGCCAGCGCCCCGACCGCACCGCAGCAACTGATCTACGGCGTCACCCGCGAGCAGGCCGAGCGGTTCGGACTGCCCTGCGGCGGGCGGCTGGCCATCGTCGTCGAGCCAGTCACCGAGGCCGGGCTTGCCATGCTCGAGCAGCTGGTCGCGGCGAGCGACCGGCGCGAGCTCACGGTGCGCACGCTCGACATGCGCACCGGTGCGGTCACGCTCTCGCCCGGCACGCGCGACTCCGTCCTTCGCTTCGACGGCGAGGTGCTGCAGACCGTCCACGGTCCGCTGTGGAGGTTGCTCATCATTGGCGCCGGCCAGTTGTCGCGCTACCTCGCCGAGATGGCGCGCACGCTCGACTACCGCGTGACCGTCTGCGACCCGCGCGAGGAATACGTGTTCGGCTGGGACGTGCCTGGCGTCGAACTCGTGCGCACGATGCCCGACGATACCGTGCTGGCGATGGAACTCGACGGTCGCAGCGCGGTGGTCGCCCTGACGCACGACCCCAAGCTCGACGACATGGCGCTGCTCGAGGCGCTGAAGTCGCCCGCGTTCTACGTCGGTGCCCTGGGCTCGCGTTCGAACAACGAGAAGCGCAGGCGCCGGCTTGCGGGCTTCGACCTGTCCGAGACCGAGATCGCCCGGCTGTACGGACCCGTCGGCCTCGCGATCGGCAGCCGCACGCCGCCCGAGATCGCCGTGTCGATCCTCGCCGAGATGACCGCGGTCCGTCGCGGCGCACTCATCCCCGGCAGCGGCGTGCGTGCGCTGCCCGAGCGCGAACCGGTGTCCGCCGGCGCGGCCTGCAGCTAGGCGTACCGGGGGAGGTTGCCATCGACCGGCTGGATACCTCCCGCTACACCGCACTGCTCGCTTGCGCGCGATCGCTGCGGCAGCGTCTCCTGCAGGCACTGGAAGACGGCGCGTCCGCACGCATCGACGGCCTGCCTGCGCTGGCGGGGGTGCCGGCCCCGGTGGCCCTCGCCCTTCAGCGGCTGCACGACGCCGTGCAGAAGGGTGTTGCCGCGCTCGCCCTTGCTCGCGACGACGGCGATGCGGGCGCGTTCTGGCAGACGGGCCTGGCGGCGATCGCCGGGGCCGACCAGGCTACCGACAGGCTTGTCGCGGCGCTCGTCGACGAGGCACTGGCCGAGGCCGGCCATCGCGAGCGCGACGCGGTGGCACGCTTGCAGGGCGAGTTCCTCGAGGCGCTGCGCATCGGTCGCGTCTCGATCGACCTCACTGCCGGTACGATCGCGGCGGCCGACGAATCGTTCGCGGGTTTCCTCGGGGCCCAGCCCGACCAGATCGTCGGCGTTCCCGTGGCGCGGTTCTTTCCCCGCGACGTGCTGCTGCGCATCGTCGAGCAGTCGGTATCGCGGGGGCGCCCCGGCCGCGTGCAGGTACGCACCGTCGGCGTCGATCGCCGGGAAGTGACCCTCGAGGTGGTGGCCTTCCTCCAGGCCGCCGCGAGCGCCGAGATGCTCGACTGCCTGGTGGTGAACGTCTCGGAAGCCCACGCCGAGGTCGTACGGCGTCGACTGCTGTCCGCCGCGATCACCGCCACGGCCGACATGGTGCTGATCACCGATCGGGCGTTGCGCGTCGTCTACGCCAACCCGGCCTTCCTCGAGGCCACGGGATACGACGCCGACGAGCTGCTCGGCCGCCACGTCGGCTTCCTCCACGGGCGCGAGAGCACGGGCCCCAGCCGCGAGCGGCTTCTCGAGGCGATGCGCCGCGGCGAGCCGGTGCGCGTGGAACTGGTCAATTACCGGCGCGACGGGCAGCCGTTCTGGATCGACCTGTCGGTGATGCCGGTGCGCAGCGAGGACGGCGACATCGAGCACTGGGTGTCGGTCGCCCGGGACGTGTCCGAGCGCAAGCGCGCGGAGGAGGAGATCACCCGCCTCGCGATGGAAGACCATCTCACCGGGCTGGCCAACCGGCGGGCAGCCGAGGCCCGGCTGCAGCTCGAATGGAACCGGGCGCGGCGCAGCGACAATGCCACCTTCGCGCTCGCGCTGGCCGACGTGGACCACTTCAAGCGCGTCAACGACCGCCACGGCCACGAGGCCGGCGACGTCGCGCTGCGCCACGTGGCCCATGCGATCGAGTCGAACCTGCGCGGCGGCGACTGGGTGGCCCGCTGGGGTGGCGAGGAATTCCTGATCTGTTATCACAATCTCGACGAGGGTGGCGCGCTGGCCGCGGCCGAACGCACGCGCCAGCATCTGGCTGCGTCCCCGGCGAGCGTGGACGGCACGTCGATCGCGCTCACGCTGAGCCTCGGCGTGTCGGTCTATCGTGCCGGGCTCGACTCGATCACCCAGATGCTGGCCGAGGCCGACGGCCTGCTCTACGAAGCCAAGCAGGGCGGGCGCGACCGTGCGCTGTGCGCAGGCGTCATCCCGGGACGGCGCGGCACCGTGGTCTGGGAGGGGGCGCAGGTGCAGCGCGCGCTGCGCGAGGCGCGCGTGATGGCCGCCTTCCAGCCGGTCATCGACCTCGCCAGCGGTCGGGTCGTGGGCGACGAGGCCTTCGCGCGGATCGTCACCTCCGGCGAACGCGACGTACCCGCCGCCGAGTTCATCGGCGCGGCGAAGTCGATGCAACTCGCGAAGGCGATCGACGAGGCGATCGTGCTGCAGGCCCTCGCCCAGCCCGCCTCGTCGAATCCGGCGGACCGCACGCCGCACGTGCGCTTCATCAGCCTCTCCCCTGAGTTCCTCTCGCACCCGCGTGCCGCCCGCGAACTGGCCGAGGTCGCCGGCCGTCTGTCCGGGCAGCAGCCGGGCCTGCGTTTCGTGGTGGAGGTCACCGAGCGCCAGGGCGGAAACCTGGCGCGCCTGCGCGAGCACCTGCAGCCGCTGATCGATGCCGGCATGGGCCTCGCGCTCGACGATTTCGGCAGCGGCTACTCGTCGTTCCAGTACCTGGCCGATCTGCCGATCCAGTATCTGAAGGTCGAGGGCTGGATCGTCGCGCGGCTGGCGGCCGATGCGCGCATGCAACGCCTGCTCGAGGGCATCGTGGCGGCCGCGCGCAAGGTCGGGCTGATCACGGTCGCCGAGTGCGTGGAGGACGAAGCGACCGCCGTGCTGCTGCGCGAAGCAGGCATCGACTGGGCCCAGGGCTACCTCTTCGGCGCGCCCTCGGTTCCCGACATGCCCATGCAGCGGCGCTGAACCCCGCGCCATGACGCTGCCGGCGCAATTGCAGGGCCGCCTGTCGCTTCCGGTCATCGGGGCGCCGATGTTCCTCGTCTCGTCGCCGGCGCTGGTGATCGCGCAGTGCACGAGCGGCATCGTGGGCGCGATGCCCACGCTCAATGCCCGCCCCGCCGACCAGCTCGGGGTCGCGCTGCGCCAGATCCGCGAGGGCTGCGAGCGGCATGCGGCCGCGAACCCCGGCGCGCCGGTGGCGCCCTGGGCGGTGAACCTGATCGTCAACGCGGCCAACGCGCGCCTCGCGAACGACCTCGATGTCGTGATCGATCACCGGGTACCGATCGTGATCACCTCGCTCTCGGCCCCGGACGCGATCGTGCCCCGGGTACACGACTACGGGGGGTTGGTGCTGCACGACGTGACGAGCGTGCGCCATGCGCGGCGCGCCCTCGCCGCGGGCGTCGATGGCCTCATCCTCGTCTGCGCGGGCGCCGGCGGGCATGCCGGCGCGCTGTCCCCGTTCGCGCTCGTCGCCGAGGTGCGCGAGTTCCACGAGGGTCTGGTCGCCCTGTCGGGATCGATCGCCAGCGGTCGGGGCATCCTCGCCGCGCAGGCGATGGGCGCGGATCTCGCGTATGTCGGTTCGCGCTTCATCGCGACGCCGGAGTCCGCCGCGGTCGACGACTACAAGCGCATGGTCGTCGAGGCAAGCGCCGCCGACATCGTGTATACCCCCCTCTTCTCGGGCGTGCCGGCGAACTACCTGCGGGGCTCGATCGCCGCCGCGGGGCTGGATCCGGACCGCCTTCCCGAGGCCGATGCGGGCGGCTATCGCCGGCGCGAGGATCGGCCCGCGGCGTGGCGGCAGATCTGGGGCGCAGGCCAGGGCGTGGGGGCGGTGAAGGCCGTCGAGCCGGTCGGCGCGATCGTCGCGCGCTGGCGCGAGGAGTACGAAGCGGGCCGCCGCGAACTCGCTGGCGACTGAAGCATCCCGGTCGCGGTTGCCGGGGCCTTGCGGCTCCGGACGGCTGGCGCCACGACGCAACGGAGGTTGCATGCAGTACGAGACCATCGAATTGGGCATCGACCAGGGGGTGGCCACCCTGGCTCTCGCGCGGCCCGACCGGCTCAACGCCTTCAACGTGCGCATGCAGGACGAACTGTTCGACGCGCTCGACCGGATCGAGTCGCCGCAGTCGGGCGTGCGCGCGGTGCTGCTCACCGGCCGTGGCCGCGGCTTCTGCTCGGGAGTCGATCTCACCGATCGCAAGCCGTTGCCGGAGGGGCGCAAGCACGACCTGGGGGCTGCGCTGGAGGCGAAGAACCCGCTATTCTCGCGGCTCTACCGGTTCCCGATCCCCGTGGTGTGCGCGGTCAATGGCGTGGCCGCCGGCATGGGCGTGGGCCTGGCGCTCGCCTGCGACATCGTGATCGCGGCGCGCAGCGCGAGCTTCGTTCTGGCCTTCAGCCGCATCGGACTGGCGCCCGACTGCGGGGTCAGCTTCTTCCTGCCGCGGCTGATCGGGCTGGCGCGAGCGAACGCATGCTCGCTGCTGGGCGAGCGCATCGCCGCGGAGCGCGCCGAGGCCTGGGGCCTGGTCTGGAAGACGGTCGACGACGATGCGCTGGCGGCCGAATCCGCGGCACTGGCCGCGCGCCTCGCCACGGGGCCGACGCGCGCCTATCGCCTGACCGCCGCGACGCTTAAGGAGGGCGTCGAGGCCTCGCTGGAGACGGTCCTGCAGCGCGAGGCCGAGGTGCAGCGCGAACTCGGCTACACCGCCGACTACGCGGAGGGCGTGCAGGCTTTCCTCGAGAAGCGGGCCGCACGCTTCACCGGAGCCTGAACGATGGTGGTGCGCTCGCCGGCAGGGCCCGGATGCGCGATCGCGGGTGCGCCCGCATTGCCCGATCTCGCCGCCGGGTCCGCGCTTCGCGAGTCGGCGATCCGGCTGGCCGAGCGGGTGGCCGCGCGCGAACTGTCGGCCCTGCAGCTCGCAGGGATGTGCCTCGCACGGGCCGAGGCCTGCGAACCGGTGCTGCACGCCTTCCGCGGACTCGACCGTTCCCGGCTGCTCGACCAGGCGCGCGTGCTCGACGAGGCGATGGCCGCAGGCGCTTCGCCGGGGCCGCTGTGCGGCGTGCCGGTCGGCGTGAAGGACATCATCGATGCGCAGGGTTGGGAGACCGGCATGGGTTCGCCGATCTACGACGGCCATCGGCCCGCCGCGGACTCGACGCTGGTCGCGAAGCTGCGCGCAGCCGGCGCGCTGGTGTTCGCGAAGACGGTCACCAGCGAGTTCGCGTTCATGCATCCGCGAGAGACGCGCAACCCGTGGAACCCCCTGCACACTCCCGGCGGATCGTCGAGCGGGTCGGCCGCCGCCGTGGCGGCCGGTTGCGTGCCGCTGGCGCTGGGCACGCAGACCAACGGCTCGGTGATCCGGCCCGCAGCCTTCTGCGGCGTGGTCGGATTCAAGCCCAGCCTCGGTGCGCTGTCGACGTCGGGCGTGCTCAGCTACTCGCCCACGCTCGATCAGCCGGGGTGCCACGCCCGATCGGTGGCCGACGTCGCGAGGCTCGCCTCGGTGCTGGTGGAGCCCGGGTTCACGATCAGCGCTGCGGTCGAGCCCGCGCGGGCACCGCGGTTCATGGCCGTGCGCACATCGGTCTGGCCGAGGATTTCGCCGCAGGCCGCCCAGGTGTTCGAGGCCACGGTGTCGCGCATCGCGCAGGCGGGGGCACGGATCGAGCCCCGGGAGCTGCCGCCCGAGTTCGACGATGCGCTCGACGTGCACGCCACGCTGATGGGGTTCGAAGCCGCCCGGTGGTTCGAGCCGTTGCGCGCGGCGCATCGCTCCCGGCTCAGTGCCTGGCTGGACGGTTACCTCGAGCGGGCGTCCGGCATCCCCGAGCCGCACTACCGGGAGGCGCTCGCGACCCGCGAGTCGCTCAGGCAGGCCTTCGCAGGCCTGCTCGCCGAGCACGATGCCGTACTGACCCCGCCCGCCCCCGGCGAGGCGCCGCCGGGCCTCGACACCACGGGCGATCCTTCCTTCTGCACGATCTGGACGCTGCTGGGCGCGCCGGCGGTCACCCTGCCCTGCGGATTCGGCCCGGCGGGCCTGCCGCTGGGCCTGCAGGTGGTCGGCAGCGAATGCGACGACGATCGCGTGCTCGCCAGCGCGGCGTGGGTCGAGCGCGCCATCGGCCCGGTGTACCGCTAGGCGGAAGTCGTCCTCGCCCCCGCAATCCGGGCACGCGTCCTCCCCCCGGCCGCGACCGGGGCCTTTTCGCAGCAACGGGGTGGCGTTGACAGCAGAGCCTCGATCGCCGAGAGTGCGCGCGCGGGCACGCGCACGAGGGGCAGGCGCGGCACATTGGGGAGCAGGACATGGGCAGGCGTATCGCGGTCCTCGGCGCCGGGGCTATCGGCAGCAGCGTCAGTGCGGACCTGATCGAGGCCGGGCACGAGATCACCGTCATCGACCAGTGGCCGGCGCAGGTCGAGGCGATCCGAAGCACCGGCCTCACCGTGCGCATGCCCGACCACGAGGCACGGGTCATGGTGCCCGCCCTGCACCTGTGCGAGCTGGCCTCTGCGCGCAAGCGCTTCGAGATCGTGTTCATGGCGGTCAAGGGCTACGACCACCGCTGGATGGCCGAGCTGATTGCTCCCTTCCTGGAAGCCGACGGCGTGCTGGTCGGCGTGCAGAACGGCATGAACGACGACTCGATCGCCTCGATCGTCGGGCGCGAGCGCACCGTGGGATGCGTGGTGGAACTCTCCGCGGAGATCTTCACCCCGGGCCTCGTGCAGCGGAACACGTCGCGCAAGGGCACGTGGTTCGCGCTGGGCGAACTCGACACGCCCGAAATCACGCCGCGGGTACGCGAACTCGCCGGATTGCTGGGCTGCGTGGGGCGTGTCGACATCGCGTCGAGCATCCGCGGCGCGAAGTGGACCAAGCTGATCGCCAACAGCATGACCATGGGACCCCGCGGCCTGCTCGGGCTGCCCAACGGCGAGGCCTCCAAGCTCCCCGGCATGGCCGAGCTCGCACTGCGCGCGGGCAAGGAGTCGATGGCGGTCGGTCGTGCGATGGGCCTGCGCGTGGAGCCCGTGTTCGGGCTGCGCTCGGACGACTTCGCGGGGGATGCCGACGAGGTGCTGTCGACGGCGATGAGCACGCTGCTCGGCCACGTGGGCGGGCGATCGCGCACCGCTCCGATCCAGGACCACCTGAAGGGCCGGCGCAGCGAGATGGAATACATCACCGGCCTGGTCTGCAGGAAGGGGCGCGAACTCGGCGTCGCGACGCCGGTCAACGATGCGGTGATCGATCTGTATCGGCGGATCGACGCGGGCGAACTCGTGATGGATCCGTCCAACTACGACCGGCTGCGCGCGCGGCTGGAAGCCGGTACGTCCGACTGACGCGGTGGGCAGCGTCGGTCAGGAGGCCGAGCCCCCGCGCATGCCGGTCTCGCGCACCAGGCGTCCGAACTTGTCGTATTCGGCGCGAAGGAAGGTCCGGAACTCGTCGATACTGCCGCCGACGACGCTGGCCCCGGCCGCCGAGAACCGCTCCTGAACCTCCGGCAGGGCCAGCACGGCCGCGAACTCGCGATTGAGCCGCTGGATGAGTTCGGTCGGGGTTCGGGAGGGCACGCCGATGCCCGTCCAGGTGCTGTTTTCGTAACCCGGCACGCCGGATTCGGCCACCGTGGGCAGGTCGGGCAGCAGCGCAAGGCGCCGCGCACCGGTGGTCGCCAGGGCGCGCACGCGTCCCGCCCGGATCTGGGGAACGGTGACCACCGCGCTGTTGAACAGCACCTCGATGTGCCCGCCGACCAGATCGGCCAGCGCCGGCGCGGCACCCTTGTAGGCGATGTGGGTCATTCGCGCACCGGTCATGGCGGAGAACAGTTCCGCGCTGATGTGCCCGAAGCCACCGACGCCAGTCGAGCCGTAGTTGAGCGTGTTCGGGCGCTTCCTGGCAAGGGCGATGAGATCCTGCACAGAATGCACCGGCAGGGAAGGATGGACCACCAGCACCGCGGGGGCGGTGGCCACCAGCACGACCGGTGCAAGATCGGTCAGGGTGCTGAACCCGTGCGACTGCAGGTGGGGGTTGACTGCCCAGGCACCCACGGTCCCGGCGACCAGCGTGTAGCCGTCGGGCGTCGCGCGAGCGGCCACCTCCATGCCGACGCTGCCTGCCGCTCCCGGTCGATAGTCGTAGACCAGCGGTTGCCCCAGGCGCGGATTGAGTCGCTCGGCCACGATGCGCATCTGCGCGTCCGGCGTGCCGCCCGGGGCGAACGGAATGACCATTCGCAGGGGTTTCGCCGGATAGACCGGGGCCTGCGCGAACGCAGCGGCGGCCGAGGCAAGCAGCGCGAACCCGAGCATCGGCCTGGTCCGGGCGGGACGCAAGCCTGCAGGATCGCGGGCCAGGATGCGCGTGGCCATACCGTCTCCCCTTGATACCATCGGACCGAGCGGTGTCCGGATGCCGGCAGGCAGCCGGCACGATCCAGTCTATACGAGGTTGACCCTTGCCAGCATCCATGGCGAGAGGCGCAGTGGAGGACGGGCCATGGATGAAGCCGGACGTATCGAACGACTGCGGCGGCGGTACGGCACGACGCTGATCGAGGCCGGACTGCAGCAGCATGGCGCCGACTTCCTCGATCAGATCGAGTGGTCGGACGAACTTGATCCGCACTACACACGACTCTGGCTGGAGTTCACCTACGGCGGCATCTACGTCCGAGGCGTACTCGACGAGCGCACCCGCCAGCTCATCGTGGTGGGGCAGTTCGTGGCCATGAACGAGCTCGAGGAACTGCCGGTCCACATCCGCGCCGCGCTCGCTGCCGGGGCTCAGCCGCGCGAAGTGCTCGAGGTGATCCTGCAGTCGACGGTGTACTTCGGATATTCGCGCGCGCGCCGCGCGTCGGCGGTGTTCAGGCGCACGGTGGACGAACTCGGCCTGCTCGAATCGGTACTCGCCAGCGCACCGCCGCCCGAAGGACGGGGGCTCGCGCGCGACCTCGAATCCGAACGTGCGCGCTGGCGCGACGACTATCCCGAGCGCGAGGCCCAGCTGGCGCGCTATGGCTGGCAGCGATTGAGCCCGGGCCTGATGCTTCAGCCCTACCATCACCGGCACACGGTTGAACGTGTCGACCGGGTCGATCCCGATTACACGCGGCGATGGCTCGAATGCGTGTATGCCGGGATGTACATGCGTGGTGTTCTCGATGAGCGCACTCGCATCCTGTGCATCATCGGCGAACTGTTCGTGGCCGGGGACATCGACCAGGCGCGAAACCACATGCGCGGCGTGCTGCACCACGGGGTGCAGCCGCGCGAGATCCTCGAGGTGATCCTGCAGTCGACGATCTACGCCGGCATGCCACGGTTCATCCGTTTCATCGCCGCGCTCGAGCAGGTGCTGGAGACCGAGGGACGCCTGGACGAACTGCGACCGCCCGCGGTCGGCTAGAACATCGCCAGTTCGTCGTCGCCCAGCCAGGCGATCGCGTCGGCGAGTTCGGTGGCCGCGGTGGCCCAGCGCGCCAGGCGCGCGAGGTCGGGCGCCTCGTCGGCGCGACCGGCCACGCCTCCCTGGGCATCGATCACCCAGGATGGCGCGAACGGGCCTGCGTGGGCCGTGACCGGCTCGCCGGGGTTGCCGAGCGGATGCAGCGCGGCGCCGATCCGCTCGTTGGCGGAGGGCAGCGATTCGTAGCGCCGCTGCGCGGCCAGTACCGCCTCCTCGACTGCATCGGCGGGCGACAGCCCGCTGTCGCCCGCGAGTTCCTGGGTGGACAGGGCGGCCACCTCGGGATCGAGGCGACAGACCTGCGCGAAGCGCTCCGGGGTGACCACGAGCAGTCCCGGGATGCGGTCGCTGTTGCGCTCGAGCGACTGCATCAGGTCGGACAGGGCGAGCGAGGGCCAGGGAAACTTGAGCGCGATCGCGCACACGCGTGCGGCCAGCGGGGCGGCTCGCTCGACCCCGAACATGCGGCCGAAGCTCGACAGCAGCCGCAGGCGGTGCGCGTCGCCCGCATGGGTCGCGGCGATCAGCCGGTAGAGCGAGGTGGGCTCGACCACGCCGCTGGCCCAGCGCAGCCCCTCCACGATCGCGTGGGTGTCGGCGATCTCGTGCACGCTGTGGCCCGCCGATGCATCGTGCAGCGATCCGTAGATCGAGGCGAAGTCGGCCCGCACCTGCGAGCGCTCGGGCTCGGCCATCGGGCGGCGCGAGGCGAGCCAGCGACCCGTCCAGCGCGCGCGGCGGGCGATTTCGCGTGCGTGCCGACCGCACCACGGCGAGGTGATGGGGTGCGAGGCGAGCACGCTGGCGTGCCCGAGGCGATAGCGCAGCGCGATCTGCTCGGTCTGCTCGGGGTAGCCGGGCTGCACCAGCAGGGCGGGCACGCGCGCGGCCGGGACGTCGACGGCGGCCGCCGCAAGCGGGGGCAGTTGCGGTGCGAGCCGGGCGTCGCGCAGGCGGGCGCCTACCGACAGCACCCAGCGCTGAAGTTCATCCGGTCCGCTGGGCAGGGCGCAGTACATCGAGGCGGGATACCAGGCGGAGGGACAGGCGACGGGACGGGCGACCGGGTGTACCGCGGGGCGGACTGGAGGCGTGGCTCGACCGCGTGCGGGGCTGGCGGGCAGGGACGACTTCTCTCCCGATGCTAACGCAAGGACGCCGCGACGGGCACTTCAGCGACGGACCAGCAGGCCGTCGACGGCCACCACGCCGCGCCCGGCCTCGCGGACGAGCAGCGGGTTGATTTCCGCCTCGGCGACCGGTTGACCGGGCACTCGAGCGAGGCGGGAGAACGCAGCCACCGCTTCGGCCAGCGCGTCGATGTCGCCGCGCGGCGATCCACGATAGCCCTTGGCCAGCGCCAGCGCCCGGACCTCGTCGATCATCGCGGCGGCCTCCTGCGCCGAGACCGGCGCGCATCGGATCGCGTAGTCGCGATAGACCTCCGCCAGCGTGCCGCCGGCGCCCACGATGACCACCGGGCCCACCTGCGGATCATGCCGGTAGCCGAGGATGACCTCGGCCAGCCCCGACTCCATGCGCTGGACGAGTATTCCCTCGATGCGGGCGTCGGGCTGCGCGCGCGCGACGCTGGCGAGGATCCGACCGGCCGCCTCGCGCAGCGCCGCGGCGTCCGGGATGCGCAGGACCACGCCGCCCGCATCGGTCTTGTGCAGGACATCCGGCGACAGCACCTTGGCCACGACCGGGAACTCGAGCGAGCAGGGCTGGGCCGGATCGGCCAGGACCTCGCTCGTGGCCGTCGGGATGCCCAGTGCGGCGAACACGCCTGCCGCCGCACGTTCGTCGAGGGCGTGACCGGTGCGATCGGCGAGGCGGGCTGCGGCAGCGGACAACCCGGCCTCGTCGCCCGGCGGCTCTTCGGCGGGCGGCGCCCAGTCGAACCATGCACGGATCGCGTCGGCGCAACTCTCCGGGGTCCGGAAGGCCGGGACCCGACCCTCGCGCAGCAGGTCGAGGGAGGTGTCCGCGGCAGGTGCGATGAACGCGATGAGCGGCTTGTGCGGCTTCGCGCCCACGATCGGCTCGACCGCGAGTTGCGGGTGGAACTGCGCGCTCGACCCCACGACCGCCAGCACCGCGTCGCAGTGGTCGGAGGCGAGCAGCGCGTCGAGCACGGCGGAGAAGATTTCCTTCTTCGTGCCGGCGAGGGTCAGGTCGATGAGCGGCGAGTGGCCGACGTGGATGCGCTGGCGCGCGAGGTCTTCGATCACCGCCTGCGCGGGCGGGCCGATGGCGATGTCCGACAGCCCCAGCCGGTCGACCACCGTCGCCGCACCGCCGCCGGTGGTGGTGACGACGCTCACGCGTCGACCGCTACCGACGGGCCGGAGCGCGGGCGGGAAGCGCACCATCAGCTGCGCGGCCTCCAGCAGCCCCTCGAGGGTATCGACCCGCACGATGCCGTGCGCGCGGAAGAAGGCCGCCGCCACGTCGTCGCTGCCGGTCATCGCGCCGGTATGGGAGGCCGCCAGCTCGCGCCCGATGTCGGAGCGACCGAGCTTGAAGACGATCACCGGCTTTCCGGCCGCGTACGCCTCGCGGGCAGCCCGCGCGAGCACCGGCGCGTCGCGCAGCGTCTCGAGGAAGAGCAGTATCGCGTCGGTGTGGGGATCCTCGACCATCATCGAGGTGAGTTCCCCCACGCCGATGTCGCACTCGTTGCCGACCGAGACCATGCGGGAGAAGCCGAAACCCCGCGCCTGCGCCCGGGACAGGACGGCGCCCAGCATGCTGCCGCTCTGCGAGACGATGCCCAGGTTGCCCCGGATCAGCGTGTCGGTCTCGAAGGCCGCGTTGCAGGTGAGCGGGCAGTTCGCGTGGGTGTCGATCACGCCCAGCGCATTCGGTCCGACCAGGCGCACGCCGCCCTCCCGGGCCGCGGCCACCAGCGCGTCCTGCAACCGGCGGCCTTCCTCGCCGCGCTCGGCGAAGCCGTCGCTGAAGACGGTGGCGACCGGGACCCCGAGCCGGCCGCATTCGCGCACGATGTCGATCACCGTGTCCGACGGCGTCATCACGAACACATGGTCGATCGGGCCCGGGGCCTCGGACAGGGAGGGCCAGGCCGGCTCGCCGAGGATCTCGCGGCGGCCGGGGTTGATCGGCAGCAGGGCGCCGGTGTAGCCGTGCCGCCGGAGGAATCGCTGCGGGCGCGCGGTGTTCTTGGAGGGGTCGCCGGAGGCGCCGACCAGCGCGATGCGCTGAGGGTTGAACAGGGCTCGGGCGAGCGCTTGCATCGGTGTCTCCGGACGCGGGTCTGACGGGGCGGGCTGGGGGGGTGCGCGCGGCTCAGCTGGCGCGGGGCGGGCGCTGGTCGAAGCTGCGACCGAACACGCCCTCCGCGATGCGCTGCTTGAGGATCTCCAGCGAACCGCCGGCGATCATCCAGCCGCGGGTCTTGCGGAACATGTACTCGATCAGCGACTCGTCGCTGTAGCCCATGCCCCCCATCACCTGCATCGCGAAGTTGCAGGCGTCGAAGCCGACCTGGTTGCAGCTGTGCTTGGCCATCGCGGTGTCCATCTGCGTCGGGATGCCCGACTCGCCGCCGGAGAGTGCGGCGCGGTAGAGCAGCAGCTGCGCGGACTCCAGCCGCATCTTGAGTTCGGCGAACTGCCATTGCAGCCCCTGGAACTCGCAGAGCGGTCGGCCGAACTGGCGCCGGTCCATCGCCCATTGCCGTGCGGTCTCGAAGGCGAGCTGTCCGTAGGCGAGGGAGCGCGCACAGTTGCCCAGCCGCTCCACGTTGAAACCGGAGATCTGCTTCTTGAACCCGCCCGGCCCGAGCAGCACGTTCTCCGCGGGCACGTAGACGTTCTCGAAGTAGAGCTGCGCCCACTCCTCGCCGGAGAGGAAGCGGGAGGTCTTGCCGATGCGAAAGCCCGGCGCGTCGCGATCGACCAGCACGGAGCCGATGCCGCCGACCCCGGGGCCGTAGCGCACGTAGACGAGATAGATGTCGGCATACGGCCCGTGGGTGTTGAACACCTTGGTGCCGTTGATCCGGTAGCCGGTGCCATCGGCCGTGGCCGTGGTCTGCAGGTCGGTGACCGCGGATCCCGCCTCGGGCTCGGTCATCCCCAGGCAGATCACCTGCTCGCCGGCGAGCAGCGGGCGCAGGTATTTCTCCTTCTGCGCAGCCGTCCCGTACTCGGCGAACACGCGGATCGGGCCGAAGTTGCCGGCCTGGATCACGTCGGCGCTGCGTGGGCATACGCGCGCGACTTCCTGGATGGCGATCACCGCGTCGAGCAGGGTGCCACCCACGCCGCCGTCGGCTTCGGGCAGGGTGATGCCCATCAGCCCCTGGTCGGCCATCAGCCGGCCGACATCGTGCGGGTGCTCGGCCCGATGGGCCCGCTCGAGCGCGCCCGCGCGAAGGTGACGCTCGGCGAAGCCGCGCACGGCCTCCTGGAACATGCGCTGCTCTTCGGTGAGTTCGAAATTCATCTGGAATCCATCCCGTGGCGGTGACGGCGCCTCGCCGGGGCGACGAGTGCGCGGGGGGGCGGGGGGCCGGGCTCCCGCGGGGGCACGTCCCGCGGACCGGTCGATTCGCGGCCGGCGACGTGCAGGCCCCGCGATTCTACCGTCCGGACCGATGCGGCCGCGTCGCGCGCGGTCCCGAGGCGAGCCGGGACCGCGCCGGGGCGCGGAGCGCGGCGAAAGACCGCATGCCGGCGACCCGCATCCGGCCTGCGCGCCCGCCGCGGCAGTCGCCCCGCGGCGTTGCCCCGCGGCGGGCCGCGACCCTATACTGGCGCGATCGCGCAGGCTGCGGCAGGGCCGCGTCGTGCGCGATCCGGCACCTGCGCCTCGCCGCATCGACGACGGCACCCCGGGGGGGCCGAACCCACCGAAATCGCGGCCATGTCCCGCGATTCATCGAAGCGGTCGTGTGCCGGCATGCCCGGCGTGTGCGCCGCGATCCGCGCGAAGGGGTCCGCGGCAGTATGGAGGAGACAACCTTGCTGATCCGATCGTCGCCGGCGGCGCGAGCCGCGGCCGTCCTTCTTGCGGGTGCGGCGGCTGGCACCGCGCTCGCCCAGCCTGCCTGGCCGACCCGGCCGGTGCGACTGGTCGTACCGTTCGCCCCCGGGGGCGGTACCGATATCGTCGGCCGCCTTGTGGCCCCGACCCTGGGCGAACTGCTGGGGCAGTCGGTGCTGGTCGACAACCGTTCCGGCGCCGCGGGGAACATCGCCGTGGAGATCGTCGCCCGGGCGCAACCCGACGGGCACACCGTGCTCCTCAACAACGTCTCGACCGCCTCGGTGAACCCGACGCTGTTCGCCCACGTGCTCAAGGTCAGGCCGGAGCGCGACCTGGTGGGCGTCACGCTGCTCGCGGCCATCCCCAACCTGCTGGTGTCGGGCGCGGGCTTCCCCGCCACCTCGGTGAAGGAACTGGTGGCCTACGCGCGGGCCCGGCCGGGCCAGATGAACTTCTCCTCGCCGCTGGGCGGCTACTCCCATCTGGACATGCTCGACTTCGCCGCGCGCGCCGGGTTCACCGCGGTGAACGTGCCCTCCAAGGGTGCGGGCTCTTCGGCCGCGTCGATCATCGCCGGCGAGATCCACTTCAGCATCGTCAATGCGGCCTCGGCGATCTCGTTCGTCCGCCAGGGGCGCATGCGCGCGTACGCGACCACCGCAGCGAAGCGCCTGCCCGAACTGCCCGACGTGCCCACCCTGACCGAAGCCGGGTACCCCGGAGTCGGCAGCGACAACTGGAACGGGCTGTTCGTCCCGGCGCGTACGCCCGCGGACATCGTCGATCGGCTGTTCGCGGCAACCGTCCAGGCGCTGCAGCGTGAGCCGGTACGCGAGGGATTCGCCAAGGCCAACGTGCCGGTCGCGGTGAGCGCCTCGCCGGCCGAGTTCAACGCCTTCGTGAAGAAGGAGATCGCCCGCTGGGCGAAGATCATCAAGGACAACAACATCCGGGTGGACTGATCCCGCCCCGCGCATCCCCAGGAGGAGTACCCGCAATGGAAGGCATGTCCCCGAAGGCGTCCAACGTGTCGAAGCCGGCCGATTGGCCGATGATCATCGAGAAGGACGTCCGCATCCCGCTGCGCGATGGCACCGTGATCGTGGCCGACATCTTCCGGCCCGACACCGGCGGCGAGAAGGTCCCGGCGATCCTCAACATCAGCGTGTACCAGAAGGACAAGCTCTGGATCCCGCCGGCCGACCTCGAGGAGGCCCCAAACCCGTACATGAACTGGGAGACGGTCAACCCCCTGTGGTGGTGCCCGCGCGGCTATGCCTGCGTGCGCATCGACTCGCGCGGGAGCGGAAAGTCGCCCGGCCGCTGCGAGCCGAGTTCCTACCAGGAGTCGCTCGACTTCCACGACGCGATCGAGTGGGTGGCGAAGCTCGACTGGTGCAGCGGCAGCATCGGCACCTCCGGCATTTCCTACCACGCGAGTTCGCAGTGGCGGGTGGCCAAGCACCGTCCCCCGTCGCTCAAGGCGATCATTCCCTGGGAAGGGCGCGCCGACCAGTACCGCGACCAGGCCTACCACGGCGGCATCTTCTCGATGGGCTTCATCGCCAACTGGATCGCCACCCACACCGCGCACCACCTGCTGGGCCGTCCGCGCAGCTACAACCCGGACGCGTTCCAGCCCGACATGCTCTACAACCTGATGCGCAACGACCTCGACTCGCAGTTCTGGCGCATCGCCAGCGCTGACTGGGACCAGACCGAGGTGCCGCTCTACAGCGCGGGCAACTGGGGCGGCTTCGCGCTGCACCTGCGCGGCAACACCGAGGGCTACACCCGCTCGAAGTCGAAGCACAAGAAGCTTCGCATCCATACCGGCACCCACTTCCACCCCTTCCACTCGGAGGAGGGCCGTCTCGACCAGTTGCGCTGGTTCGACTACTGGCTGAAGGGCATCGACACCGGCATCATGGACGAGCCGCCGGTGAAGCTCGAGATCCGCACGGGTGGCAGTCCCAAGCCCTATCCGTTCCGCTTCGAGAACGAATGGCCGCTCGCGCGCACCCGGTGGACCAAGTACTACCTCCGGATCGACCGGGAGCAGGGACACTCCGCCGACGACATCGAGGGCACGCTGGTGCCCGAGGCGCCGGCGACCGCAGCCTCGGTGAGCTATCCCGCCACGCCGGTGACGGCAGCGGGCGTGGCCTCCGGATCCTCGCTGTCCACCACGCACGGCGGCGCCGGACGCCTGGGCATCTCGGTGACCACCGAGCCGATGGCCGAGGACACCGAGATCACCGGCCCGCTGTCGATGACGCTGTTCGTGTCGAGCACCACCGAGGACATGGACATCATGCTCACGCTGCGCAACATCGGACCCGACGGCAAGGACGTGTTCGAGGTGGGGCAGCACGGGCAGCCGGTGCCGCTCACCAAGGGCTGGCTGCGGGCCTCGCATCGCAAGCTCGACCCGAACCTGTCCACGCCGGAGCGCCCGTACCACCCCCATGACGAGCGTCTCTGGCTCGAGCCCGGCGAGGTCGTCGAGTGCAACATCGAGATCTGGCCGACCTGCATCGTGCTCGCGAAGGGTCACCGGCTGCGCGTGGACATCCAGCCGCGCGATGGCATCGGCTCGGCACCCTACACCCACTACCACGCCGACTACAACGCCGGGGCGATCAACACCGTGCATGCCGGCGGCATCTACCCGTCGCACATCCTGCTGCCGGTGATCCCGGCTCGCGGCTGAGGCGCCCGGCGCTCCCGTCCCCATCGCCCCGGGGCATGCCGCCCGGGGTCGATGCGGCGAGCGGCCTGCGTGCCCGACTCGGGACGGCAGGTGGTGCGCCTCAGGCGAGGGCTGCCACCACCCAGCGAGCGGCGTCGAGAAGGTCGCGGTCGCGGTTGCGGTGCCCGATCAGCTGCACGCCCACCGGCAGCCCGGCCGGACCGGTGAAGACCGGCGCGGTGAGGCAGGGCACGTGCAGCGCGGTCCACAGCGCGGAGAAGTAGGGATTGCCCGTGGTGTTCAGCCCCACCGGCGCTTCGCCGTCGCAGGAGGCGGTGAGCAGCAGGTCCACGTGGCTGCACGCGTCGGGCAGCCGCAGGCGGCACTGCTCGAGGAAGGTGCGCGACTCGAGGTAGCGCTCGAAGCTGCAGGACAGTCCGTCGCGGATGCGGCCCTCGCGCAGCGTCGTGCTGATGCGATCGGCGTGGTTGGCGATCTCGTGCCGGAAGTTGCGCGTGAACTCGAAGCTGGATACCCAGCGATGCGCATCGACCACGCGCCCGAATTCCTCCGGCAGGACGATCTCGGTGACCTGCGCGCCGGTGGCCGCCAGGGTACGTGCCGCCTGCTCGAGCATCGCGGCGGTCGAGGGTTCGAGCGTGTCCCACCGGCTGGTCCGGCAGAAGCCGATGCGCGGGCGGCGGGGTTCGGGCGGCAGGGGCGAGGCGGGCTGACCCAGCAGCACGTCCCGATAGAGCGCGATGTCCTCGATGCTGCGGGCCATCAGCCCCAGCGTGTCCAGGGAACCGGCGGCTTCGCGCACGCCCGAGCAGCGCAGGTCGCCCCAGGTGGGTCGATAGCCGTAGACGCCGCAGTAGGAGGCGGGCCGGATCGTGGAGGCCGTGGTCTGGGTGCCGATCGCCAGCGGCACCATCAGCGCGCCGACCGCGGCCGCCGAGCCGCTGGACGAACCGCCCGGTGTCCGCGACGGGTCGTGCGGATTGCGGGTCTTGCCCGGATGCAGGTTGGCGAACTCGGTGGTCACGGTCTTGCCCAGGAGCACGCCGCCTGCCTCGCGCGTGAGCGCCACGCACGCGGCGTCGGCGGCGGGGCGGCTGCCGGCGTAGATGGGGGAGCCGTAGCCCGTCGGCATGTCGAAGGTGTCGATGATGTCCTTGATGCCGAACGGCACGCCGTGCAGGGGTCCGCGCCGCGGACCGCTGTCGAGCGACTTCGCGCGCGCGCGCGCCGCGTCCGCGTCGAGCCAGGTCCATGCCTCGACCTGCGGTTCGCGCTCGGCGATGCGCTCCAGGCAACTGTCGACCAGTGCGGTGGCGGAGAGCGAACCGGCGTCGATCGCGCGGGTCGCTTCGCTGGCGGTGAGCTCGAACGGCTTCTTCATGGCGTATCCTGTGCGTGTGGACGGACCGGCCGATTATCGTCGATGCCGGTGGACGGGCACCCTGCGCGCGGGTGGCGTTCGGGGTGCTCCCCGGACGCGTCGGCCAGCGCCTGCTCGGCCTCGGCGTCCTCGACCGGGTCGAAGCGTCGGTAGAACTGGCCGACGCCCATGAACGGTTCGGGCGTGGCCAGGCAGACGAGTTCGTCGCAGTAGCCGCGTACGTCGTCCAGGCTGGCGGCGGCCGCAACCGGTACCGCGCACACCAGCCGGCGCGGCGCGCGCGCGCGCACGGCACGCAGTGCGGCGATCATCGTGGCCCCGGTGGCCAGTCCGTCATCGACGACGATCGTCACCCGATCGCGCGGATCGGCGGCGGGGCGCAGCGCGCGATACCGGCGACGGCGCCGCGCAATGACCGCCCGCTCGCGGGCGATCACGGGCTCGAGCGCGCGCGCGACATGCGGAAGGTGTCGAGCATGGGGCGCCCACCCGACTTCGCCCGACTCGTCGACCGCGCCCAGCGCGAACTCCGGGTTGTCGTCGCCGGCGAGCTTGCGCACCAGCACGACGTCCAGTTCGCCGTCGAGTTCGCGGGCGACGATGCGACCCATGGGCACGGCCCCGCGCGGGATGGCGAGGACCAGCGGGTGCCCTCCCCGGTGATGGGCGAGCGCACGGGCGAGCCTGCGGGCGGCGTCCTCGCGCGAGGCGAAGGGCAGGAAGTCCGCGCGATCCCCGTTCATGGCGACTCGGCCCTGCGCAGGTCGGGCGGCAGCGGAAGGGCGATCCGGGCGTCGGCGTGCACGAGGTGCAGCGCGTGCATCGCGACGACGGCCTCCTCGTTCGTTGGAACGACCCAGGCCTGCACCCGGGCGCAGGAGCGGTGCAGCCGGGGCCCGTGCCGGATGTTGGCTTCCGGGTCGAGGTCGATGCCCAGCCAGCCCAGGGCGTCCAGCACGCGCGCGCGCACCGGCGCCGCGTTCTCGCCGACACCGGCGGTGAACACGATGGCATCCAGCCCGCCCATGGCCGCTGCAAGTGCGCCGGCCTCGCGCACGATGCGATGGCAGTACACGTCGAGCGCGAGCCGGCTCGCGGGCGATCCGTCGGCGAGCAGCGTGCGCATGTCGTGCGAGAGGCCCGAGAGTCCGAGCAGTCCGGACTCGTGGTAGAGCTTGTGCTCGAGCATGGCGGCGTCGTAGCCCTCGTGCCGCAGCAGGTGCAGGACGGCGCCCGGGTCCAGTGCGCCGCTGCGCGTGCCCATGACCAGCCCGTCGAGCGCGGTGAAGCCCATCGTGGTGGCGATGCTGCGCATCCCGCGCATCGCGCACATCGAGGCGCCATTGCCCAGGTGCGCGACGATGACCCGGCCGTGCGCGACCTCGGCCCCGGCAATCTCCGGAAGGCAGGCAGCGACGTACTCGTAGGACAGGCCGTGGAAACCGTAGCGGCGCACGCCCGTCGCGCGCAGGTCCGCCCCGAGCGCATAGGTACGCTCGGCCGCGGGCAGGGTGGCGTGGAAGGCGGTGTCGAAGCACGCGACCTGGACCAGGTCCGGGCGCATCCGGTGCAGGGCCTGGATCGGGGCGATGCCGTGCCGCTGGTGCAGCGGCGCGAGCGCCGCCAGCGACCCCATCTGCTCGATCAGCGCCGCGTCCACTCGCCTCGGCGAGGTGAGGTGTTCGCCGCCGTGCACCACGCGATGTCCGGCGGCCAGCAGATCGAACCCGTCGTCGTGCTCGTCGATCCAGGCGAGCAGTCGCGCGAGTGCGGCCGCGTGCGGATCGTCCGCACTCCGGTCGTCGAGCCACTGATCGACGACCAGCGCGCGTGCGCGGTCGTGCACGCGGAAGCGTGCGCCGTTGCCCAGGTTTTCGAACTGTCCGCGCAAGCGCGGCGCGAGGCGGCCGTCCTCGACGCAGAACAGCGCGAACTTCAGGCTCGAGGAGCCGGCATTGAAGGCGAGCAGCGCCTCGGTCATCGCGTTTCTGCAGCCGGGCTCAGGGGCTCAGCATCCGCGGGCGGCACGCTGGGCAAAGAGCTGCGCGATCGCGCACGAGGCCACCCGCGATGCGCGGCTGTCCGCGCGGCTGGTCAGGATCACCGGCACCCGCGCCCCGAGCACCAGACCGGCGGCGAACGCGCCGCAGAAGTGCACCAGCTGCTTGTACAGGATGTTGCCCGCCTCGAGACCGGGTGCGACCAGGATGTCCGGGCGACCGGCGACCTCGGAGCGGATGCCCTTGGTGCGAGCGGCCTCGGCGCTGAGCGCGTTGTCGAAGGCGAGAGGCCCATCGAGCACGCCGCCGGTGATCTGGCCGCGGTCGGCCATCTTGCACAGGGCGGCGGCATCCACCGTGGCCGCCATGCGCGGATTGACCGTCTCCACCGCAGCGAGCAGCGCGACGCGCGGGCGGCCGATGCCCAGCGCGTGGGCGAGGTCGATCGCGTTGCGCACGATGTCGGCCTTCGCCTCGAGGTCCGGCGCGATGTTCACGGCCGCATCGGTGACCAGCAGCAGGCGGTCGTGGGTCGGCACGCCCATCGCGAACACGTGGCTGATCCGGCGCGACGTGCGAAGCCCCCCCTCGCGCGCGACCACGGCCGACATCAGCTCGTCGGTGTGCAGGCTGCCTTTCATCAGTGCGCGAGCCTCCCCCGCGCCCGCCATCCTGACCGCGGTGGTTGCCGCCTGCTGCGGGTCGGCCGCCTCGACGATGCGATGGCGGCCCAGCGCGAGGCGATGTTCGCGCGCGAGGGCGGTGATTGCGCCCGTCGGGCCGATCAGGACGGGTTCGATGAGTCCGAGCCTCGCCGCCTCCAGCGGGGCGGCGAGCGCATCGGGCGACAGTGGCCACGCGACGGCCACCGGCGCTGGCGGCCTCGCGGCGGCGGCTCGCAGGAGCGGCCCGAGGTGGCGATCCGGATCGGGTCGGGCCTGCGGGCGGGCGCGGACCGTTCGGGCGGGGCGTGCGGTCGTAGGCATGACGGGGTTGCTTTCCTTCGGGCCGGACAGGGCGTGCCTGCGCGGGAATCAGGGTTTCCAGACGGACTGCGTGGCCAGTCCAAAGATTGACATCCACAGTGCCGCGAGCACGCCGGACCAGAACAGGTCGTCGATCGCGAACCCGGGCACCAGCGCCGCCACCAGCAGCAGCACGCCGCCGTTGACCACGATCAGGAACAGGCCGAGCGTGAGCAGCGTGATCGGCAGCGTGAGCAGTACCAGCACCGGGCGCACGAGGGCGTTGGCGAGTCCGAGCACCAGGCCCGCTGCCAGCAGCGCGATCGCGTCCGTGGCCGTGACCCCGGGCACGATGATCGTGGCCATCCACAGGCCCAGCGCGTTGAGCAGCCAGCGCAGGAGAAAGGTCATGGTCGGGCCGGAAGTGCGGCACCCCGCGCGCGACGCTGCGCCGGGTCGGCGTGGATCGTCATGGGTCGAGCATACACCGCGATCGCGGCCCGCCGTGGCGGGCCGGGGCGGCAGGCGGTGCCGAGGCCGCAGGCTCTCCCGGATGGACCGTACGCGTCCACCGGGCCGTGCGCGGCGGCCTGGCGCTATACTTGCGGGTTTTCCGAAAAGGCGCCTGTCACGGGCGCCTCGACGGGCAGGGGCGTCCGTCCGGGATGCCCTGGAATGTCGGAAGGGCGCCCGTCCGGGACGCCCGGTAGTGTGGAAGGGCGCCCGTCCGGGACGCCCGGAAATGTGGAAGGGCGCCCGTCCGGGACGCCCGGATGGGGCCCAGCGGCCGGACGATCGACCGCCGCGGCGCCGTTCCTCCGGAGTGCGACATGCCGATCTACGCGTATCGATGCGCCTCCTGCGGTTTCGAGCAGGAGGTTCTGCAGAAACTCAGCGAGCCGCCGCTGACCGTGTGCCCGACCTGCGGACAGGCCGGGTTCGCCAAGCAGGTGACGGCCGCGGGCTTCCAGCTCAAGGGGTCGGGCTGGTACGTCACCGATTTCCGCGACGGGGGACGCAAGGCCTCCGGCGACGCCTCGTCGGGCAAGTCGACCGAGGCCGGTGGCGGCGAGGCCAAGGCGTCCTCCGCACCGGCGGCCTCATCGGGCGGCAGCGAGAGCGCAGCCCCGGCTCCCGCCCAGTCCGCGAAGGCGGGCGAGGCCTGAGCGGCCTGCGCGCGAGCGTGCGACGGTGAACCTGCGCCGCTACTTCATCACGGGGCTGCTGGTCTGGATCCCGGTGGGGATCACCTTCTGGGTGATCGACTTCCTGGTCGGGACGCTCGACCAGTCCCTCGGGCTGCTGCCACCGTCGTGGCGCACCGAGTCGTGGCTGGGCGTGCACGTACCCGGGCTGGGCGTGGTGTTGATGCTGGCGTTCGTCACGCTGACCGGGTTGGTGGTGGCGAACTTCGTCGGCCAGCGGCTTCTGTCGTTCTGGGAAGGCCTGCTCGCCCGCATCCCGGTGGTTCGCTCGATCTACTACGGCGTCAAGCAGGTCTCCGACTCCCTGCTCGCCACCGACGGGCAATCGTTTCGCCAGGCGGTGATGCTGGAGTTCCCGCGGCCGGGAATCTGGAGCATCGGCTTCGTGACCGGACGCCCGGCCGGCGAGGTGGCCGGGCACCTGCCCGGCGACACCGTGGGGGTGTTCATCCCCCTCACGCCAAACCCCACGGCCGGCCACTTCATCCTCGTGCCCGCAGGGCAGGTGGTCGAACTCGAGATGAGCGTCGAGGAAGCGCTCAAGTACATCATCTCGATGGGGATGGTGCCCCCGCGCGCGCCCCAGGGCGTGCGCCCCGACGGAAGCCTGCCGCCGGCCTGAACCGGCGCTCCCGACGAATTCCTTCCCTCCTGCGCCCGCCCACTGCGAACCCGGCGCACCCCACCAGAGAGCCTCGCCCATGCGTACCGATTACTGCGGTCTGATTTCCGAACACCACCTCGATCGCGAGGTGGTGCTCAACGGCTGGGTACATCGGCGCCGCGACCACGGCGGGGTCATCTTCATCGACCTGCGCGACCGCGAGGGCCTGGTCCAGGTCGTGATCGATCCGGACACGCCCGAGGCGTTCGCGGTGGCCGACCGGGTACGCAACGAGTTCGTGCTGAAGATCGAGGGGCGGGTTCGCCGCCGGCCCGAGGGCACCACCAACCCGAACATCGTCAGCGGCCAGATCGAGGTGCTCGCCAAGCGCATCGAGATCCTGAATGCTTCTGCCACGCCGCCGTTCCAGCTCGACGACGAGAACCTGTCCGAGACCGTGCGCCTGACCCACCGGGTCCTCGACCTGCGCCGCCCCCAGATGCAGCGCAACCTGCGGCTGCGCCACCGGTTCACCAGTGCGGTCCGCCGCTACTTCGACGAGCTGGGTTTCGTCGATGTCGAGACCCCGATGCTCACCCGCTCCACGCCCGAGGGGGCACGCGACTACCTCGTGCCCTCGCGCGTACACCACGGCGAGTTCTACGCGCTGCCGCAGTCGCCGCAGATCTTCAAGCAGCTGCTGATGGTCGCCGGCTACGACCGCTACTACCAGATCGTGAAGTGCTTCCGCGACGAGGACCTGCGCGCCGACCGCCAGCCGGAGTTCACCCAGATCGACGTGGAGACCTCGTTCCTCGAGGAGCGGGAGATCAACGACATCATGGAGGGCATGATCCGCCGCGTGTTCCGCGAGGTGATGTCCGTGGAATTGCCGGCGTTTCCGCGGATGAGCTACGCCGAGGCGATGTCGCGCTACGGCAGCGACAAGCCCGACCTGCGGGTGACGCTGGAACTCGTCGAGATCACCGATGCGGTGCGCGATGTCGCCTTCAAGGTGTTCTCCGGCCCCGCGACCACGCCCGGCGGCCGCGTGGCGGCGCTGCGCGTGCCCGGCGGGGCTGCGCTCACCCGGGGCGAGATCGACGGCTACACCGAGTTCGTGAAGGTGTACGGGGCGAAGGGTCTCGCCTACATCAAGGTCAACGACGCGACCCGCCTGGACGAGCAGGGCCTGCAGTCGCCCATCGTCAAGAACCTGAACGCGCAGGCGCTCGCCGAGATCATGCGGCGTACCGGCGCGCAGAACGGCGACGTGGTGTTCTTCGGGGCGGATCGGGCGAAGGTGGTCAACGATGCGCTGGGAGCGCTGAGGCTTCGCATCGGGCACGAGAAGGGCCACGTCGATGGCCGTCAATGGGCGCCGCTGTGGGTCGTCGATTTCCCGATGTTCGAGTTCGACGAGGAGTCACGACGCTGGCAGGCGATGCACCACCCGTTCACCGCGCCCAAGGAGGGGCACGAGGACCTGCTGACCACCGATCCGGGTCGCGCGCTGGCGCGCGCCTACGACATGGTGCTCAACGGCTCCGAGATCGGCGGTGGCTCCGTGCGTATCCATCGCGAGGACGTGCAGTCGAAGGTGTTCTCGGCGATCGGCCTCACCCCGGAGGAGGCGCGGGCGAAGTTCGGCTTCCTGCTCGATGCGCTGCAGTTCGGCGCGCCGCCGCATGGCGGCATCGCCTTCGGCGTCGACCGGATCGTGGCGATGATGGCCGGCGCGGACTCCATCCGCGAGGTCATCGCCTTCCCCAAGACGCAGCGCGCGCAGTGCCTGCTCGCACAGGCGCCCTCGGTGGTGGACGAGCAGCAGTTGCGCGAACTGCATATCCGGGTCCGCTGACCCATGCGCCTGCCGCGCGGGTCAGCCCGCTGGATCGGCACGCTGGCCGGCGTGCTGCTGGTGCTCGGGGTGCTGGCAGCCCTGCTGCCGGGTGGGGCCGCCTGGTCGCGGGAGGGGACGGGGGACGGCCTGCCCGAGATCGGCGTGAAGGCGCTGCCGCCCGAGGCGCGCGAGACGCTGCGGCTGATCCGGGCGGGAGGACCGTTTCCCTACGACCGCGACGGCATCGTGTTCGGCAACCGCGAGGGCCTGCTGCCCAAGCGCCCGCGCGGACACTACCGCGAATACACCGTGCGTACGCCGGGCGCCTCGAACCGGGGCGCCCGAAGGATCGTCGCCGCCCAGTCGGGCGAGCTCTACTACACTGATGACCACTATGCGAGCTTCAGACGCATCCGGGAGTGAGGCGATGGATGAGGGTGGCGCGGGCGGGACCGCTGGCAAGGTGCTCGGCGATGCGGGTCGCGCGGGTCTCTATGCCTGCGACGAGGCGGCGGGCGCGGCGCTTGCCGCCGACGCGGTCGCTGCGGGGCTGAAGGTCGCGGCCATCGACCTTGAACACGCGGGTAGCCGGGCCGCGCTGCTCGATGCCTTCGCCGATGCGCTCGAACTGCCGGAGTATTTCGGTGGCAACTGGGACGCGCTCGAGGAGTGCCTGCGCGAGCGTTCGCTCCTGGCGACCGCCGACGGACAGGCGCCCGGACTGCTGCTC
>CAIKXV010000229.1 GCA_903831455.1 uncultured Pseudomonadota bacterium
GGGCCTGCGCGACACGGTGCGCTGGTATCTCGAACACGAGGACTGGGTGCGCACGGTCGAGAGCGGCGAGTACCGGCGCTGGCTCGATCTCAACTACACCGGCCGCGACCCCGGTCCCGCCGGCCACGGCTCACCCGGCTCGCCCGACACGTCGTCCGGGCATGCCGACACACGGGCACAGGCGGCCGGAGGCGGTTCGGACAAGGCCCGCGCGGCCTCGGCGATCCCGCCCGATGCCGGGACCGCGCCTGCCTCGCGCAAGGGACACGCACGATGAAGGGCATCCTGCTCGCCGGCGGCGCCGGCACCCGGCTGCACCCGGCCACGCTGGCGGTCTCCAAGCAGCTGCTGCCGGTCTACGACAAGCCGCTGGTCTACTACCCGCTCAGCACGCTGATGCTCTCGGGCATCCGCGAGGTGCTGCTGATCTCCACCCCGCAGGACACGCCGCGCTTCGAGCAGCTGCTGGGCGACGGCGGTCGCTGGGGGCTGTCGATCCGCTACGCGGTGCAGCCCCGCCCGGAAGGCATCGCCCAGGCGCTGCTGATCGCGCGCGACTTCCTCGCCGGCGAGGACTGCGCGCTGGTGCTGGGCGACAACATCTTCCACGGCAACGACCTCACCGGCACGCTGTCGCAGGCGGCCTCCCGCGGGCATGGCGCCACGGTCTTCGCCTATCCGGTGCACGACCCCCAGCGCTACGGCGTGGTCGAGTTCGACGCCTCGGGCCGGGCGATCCACCTCGAGGAGAAGCCCGCGCATCCGCGCTCGCGCTACGCGGTGACCGGGCTCTACTTCTACGACGGGCGCGCGGCGGAACTGGCGGCGACGCTCAAGCCCTCGGCCCGTGGCGAGCTGGAGATCACCGACCTCAACCGCCTCTACCTCGAGCGCGGTGAACTCGACGTGGTCGCGCTCGGGCGCGGAGTCGCCTGGCTCGACACCGGCACCCACGACTCGCTGCTGGAGGCGAGCCAGTTCATCCAGACGCTGGAGAAGCGCCAGGGCCTGAAGGTGGCCTGCCCCGAGGAGATCGCCTGGCGCCAGGGCTGGATCGACGACGCGGCGCTGACCGCGCTGGCCGACGCGCTCGGGCGCAGCGGCTATGGCGAGTACCTGCGCGCGATCCTGCACGATCGCCTGGTCTGAACCTCCCCGTCCCGCGAGCGCCGACAATGCCTTTCCGAGCCTTCGACACTGGCCTGCCGGGCGTGCTGCTGGTCGAACCGCAGGCCTTCGGCGATGCCCGCGGCCTGTTCTACGAGAGCTGGCACGCGCGCGACTTCGCCGCAATGGGCATCGATCTTCCATTCGTGCAGGACAACCATTCGGTGTCCTCCGGTGGGGTGCTGCGCGGGCTGCACTACCAGCGCGAACAGGTCCAGGGCAAGCTGGTGCGCGTGATTGCCGGCGAGATCTTCGATGTCGCGGTGGACGTGCGGCGCAGTTCATCGCACTTCGGCCGCTGGACCGGTCAGTTCCTGTCCGCGGACAACCGTCGGCAACTGTGGGTACCCCCGGGCTTCGCCCACGGGTTCCTCGTGGTCTCGGACCGCGCCGAGGTGCTCTACAAGACCACCGACTACTACGCGCCCCAGCACGAGCGGGTGATTGCCTGGAACGACCCCGCCATCGGCATCGAGTGGCCGCTGCGCGCGCTGGAGAGCCCCTTCCCGGACGACCCGGAGGCGCCGCGACAGGCGTCGAACCCCGGGCCGACGCTGTCCGCGCGCGACCGGGCCGGCCTGCCGCTCGCGCAGGCCGAGGTCTTTCCGTGACCTGTGCGCGATGCCCATCGCCAATGTTCCCGATCGCCACTCTCCGCGGCTGATGTCCGCGGCTGAGACCACCGTCGGCGGCGCGTTCGCCCTGCCACCTCGCACGCGAGTGCTGCTGTTCGGCCGCGCGGGACAGGTCGGCGGCGCGCTGGCGCGACGGCTGGCGGCCACCTGCGCGCTGACCGCGCTCGACCGGTCCGGCTGCGACCTCGCCGACCCGGCCGCCGTGCGCGCCGCGATCCTCGCGCAGCGCCCGGACGTGGTGATCAACGCGGCCGCGTGGACGGCCGTCGACCGCGCCGAGGCCGAACCCGAGGCGGCGCACCGGATCAATGCGCAGGCACCGGGAACGATGGCCGCAGCCGCGCGCGAGATCGGCGCGCTGCTCGTGCACTACTCGACCGACTATGTGTTCGATGGCCGCAAGCGCACGCCGTGGACCGAGGACGACAGCCCCGCCCCGCTCGGTGTGTACGGCCGCAGCAAGCTCGCGGGCGAGCGGGCGGTGCAGCAGGCGGGCGGCGCCCACCTGATCCTGCGCACGAGCTGGGTCTACGGGCTCACCGGGCACAACTTCCTGCGCACGATGCTGCGGCTGGCCGCCGAGCGCGACGAACTCGCGGTCGTCGACGACCAGATCGGCGCGCCCACCTGGAGCGAGGCCATTGCGCAGGCCACCGTGCAGGCCATCGGGGCCTGGCTCGCCGAACCCGACCGCCGCGCGCAACGCGAGGGGCTGTTCCACCTGAGCGCCGCGGGCCAGACCAGCTGGTGCGGCTTCGCCCGCGCGATCTTCGAACTTGCCCCCGACCTGCCGCGTCGTCCGCGGGTGCGGGCGATCGGCACCGAGCAGTACCCGCTACCCGCGCCGCGACCGGCGTGGTCGGTGCTCGACGGCAGCCGGCTCGAAGCGGCGTTCGGCATCCGCATGGCCGGGTGGCGGGAGGCTCTTCAGGATTGCCTCGACAGCGCGCCGCGCATGCGCTGAGGTCGGAGCCACCCCCGCGAAGCCAGGGTCCGTCACGCCCGGCGTCGCGCGTGTTCCCGCCACGACAGGCGCCGCGGCCCGGCAGCGACGAACCTCGCGCCTCGCGTACGGTGCGTCCCGATCCCGTTCAGCGCGCCGCAGCCGCCTGCGGGCCCGCCGCAGCGAGCGCCTCGCCCTTGACCGCCACGCAGTGCCAGCCGAAGCAGGCGAGATCGGTCGCCCGGATATCCGAGCGCAGCCGGAAATACAGCAGTCCGAGCAGCGCGTAGGCGTACGCCAGGGGCCAGGTCCAGTTGCGCCGCGATCGTTCCAGGCCACCCAGCCGGGTCAGCTCCTGCCGCAGGAACGCGTACCAGTCGCCGTTGGCGGTCAGTTCGCGGATCGCGAACCCGCGCGCAGGCAGGTGGTGCTCGTACCAGTAGCTCGAGAAGCCGCTGCAGTAGTGGTAGGGCGCCATGTGCACCAGCGAGGCGAACGGCGCGGTCAGGATCAGGACCCCGCCCGGCCTGAGCAGGCGGGCGAACTCGTCGAGCGCGCGCCCCGGCTCGGGTACGTGCTCCAGCACTTCGCTGCACAGCACGGCATCGAAGCTCGAGTCCGGGGCCGGGATGGCCGTGATATCGCTCACCAGATCGATGCGGGAGGTATCCCACCGACTGTTCTGCAACCCCGCGCTCGGCGCGCCGACCTCGCTCCCCCCGTACTGGCAGAAATCCTGCGACACGTACTCGAGGTGCCCGCAGTGCCTGCGGTTGCGCAGTTCTCCCGCGCCGGCGTCGAGCAGCCTCGCCCCGGCGGGAAGCGCTCCCAGCACGCGGGCCAGCCAGGCCTCGCGACAGGTCTCGTTGGGATCGACCATGGGACGTTCAGCTCCGGGGAGATTTCACGAACACGAACAGGCCGAGGCTGTACTCGGAACTCGACAACTCCGCCAGCCACGCCTCGGTCGCCGCCTCGCGAAGCACCTGGCCACCACGGATCACGACGAGATGATCGAGCACCAGCCCGCTGGCACCGGCCAGGTCGAGCAGGGCCCGCGGCGAGAATACCCGGTTGGCATTGAACTCGACGCGCTCGCGTCCGATCGGCACGGACAGGTAGAACCGTCCCCCGGGCCGCAGCAGCGTGGCCATGTTCGCAAGGCCGCGCTCGGCTCCCTGCGGGTCGATCGGATCACCGTAGCGACCCAGCCCGAAGTGCTCGAGCGCATGGAGGCAGGAGAGCGAGTCGCAATAGCCTTCTTCCGGGCGACCCGGGAGGCTCTCCGCCCGCATCAGGTCCGCCTGGCGAAACACCACGCCGGGCACCTCGCTGCGGACCGGCCGGACATCGAAGACCTCGATCTCGCGAAAGCTCGCCACGTGGGCCACGAACCCGTCGACCCGCGAGCCGACGTCCACATGGCGCTCGGGCGCGGCATCGTGGATCGCGCGAGCGACCAGCAGGTCCTGCCAGAAGTACTCGCTGCGGGCATCACCGCCCTCGGCCGAGCGATCATGCAGGCAGGGCATCAGCCGCAATTCGCCCGACCAGGCGCGTCGGAATGCCAGCCACTCGCCGAGGAACCGCGGCATCTTCAGTACCGCCTTCAGCAGGCGATCGGGGGCCAGCCCGAACTGCACGTCGAGCACCCACTGCAGCCGGATCAGCCATTGACGGATCACTCCACCCCCCTCTTCGGATGCCGCGCGAGCGCCGCCATCCAGACCAGATACACCAGGCCAAAGCCGACCTGCGCGATTACAACACCCTCGACGCCCATCACCCGGGCCAGCACGATGTTCAACGCAACGCCGAGCAGCGCCGTACCGACCTTGGCCCGGGTCATCGCCGCGGTGGACAGGTCGGCCATCAGTTTCAGCGCCAGCATCTGTCCCGCCGCGAACAGCCCGCCCGCCAGCAGCATCCAGGGCAGCAGGTACGAGAGCACCCGAAACTCCTCGGCCACCAGCAGGGCGAATACCGGGCGGTGCAGCAGGAGAGCCATCCCGACCGCAACGCCGGTCAGGCCCAGGCATCCGGCCACGCTGCGCCAGGCCATCCGGTGCACCTGGGTATTCCGATCCGAATCGGTCGCCTGGCCCGCCGTCTGGTAGAAAATGGGCGCCAGCAGGTTCATCGCCACGCCCACGGCCACCCCCATCGGCGCGTAGCCGAGCTGGAACAGAACGGCATAGAGACCGACCTGGTCCGCGGAACCGAAGCTCTGCAGCGCCCAGCGGTCCGACGCCTGGTGCAGCCAGGTGAACAGCCCGAAGATCGAAAAGGGCCAGGAATAGGCCCAGATCCGTCCCGTCCACGAGCATTCGCCGACCCTGCCGGCGGCATCCGCGCCCAGGCGCCGCACGAAGAACACCTGCGAGGCCGTCGCGACCAGCATCGACAGCACGTAGCCGAGCACTACGACCACGGTCGATACGCCCAGCGCCTGCAGCAGCAGCACCACGACGGCGATCCGCAGCCAGGCCTCGCCGCCGGAGTGCAGCGCGCACAACGCCCGCTGCCGCGCGGCGTTCTGGATGCCGCTCACGGCCGATCCGAGGCCGGACACCACCGCGAAGATCGCCACCATCACGGCAAGGCCGATCGCCGAGCCGCGCCCGGAGCCGATCAGCCAGGCCGCGGACAGCATCAGCAGCGCACCGACCACTGCGGTGGCCAGTCCCATCAGGCGCCGCGCATCGCGCAGGTAGCCGCGGACATCGCCCGCTTCCGCCGCGACCGCGTAGTAGCGGGCGATCCCGGCCGCGAGTCCTCCCGTCACCGACTGGTTGACCAGCCCGGCGAGGGTCAGCGCCAGCGCCAGCTCGCCATACTGCGACGGCGTGAGGTACTCGGTCAGGACACGTACCAGAGCGAGCCCTCCCAGCACGACCGCGCACTGGCCCGCCACCACCCAGCGCGCCTCGCGCGCGACATTCGCGCTCACCTCTCCCCCGTTCGGGCGAGGGCCCGCCCGCCCACGAGTGCCGCCAGGGCGATGCGTCGACGGCGGGCTGGAATGTCTGCGATCATCGGCAGCGGGCGCAGTCGAGGCGCGCGAGCATCCGGAGGTTCGGGGTCATGCAGCATCCGGGAACGGGTCCGCGGGACGGATGGATTCGACGGCCGCGCGCGCCAGACCTCCCGGCCGCCTCGACATACGGGGCGCTGGTGCACCGAGTGGAGCATTCGCCTCTCGGCAAGTATAGTGCGCGGCTTTCCGACAGGTCATCCATGCCCACTGCTTCCGTCCCGCGAAATGCACCGCCCCTCGGAGTCGGAGCGGTCGAACCCGCCGGCTGCGGCCGGCCCGCAGCCCGGGGACGATCGCGCGCCGGGGTGGTGCGTGCGCGCCGCGAGCGGGGGCGGACGGTTCCATGAGCCCGCTCGAGGCGAGCGACATCGCCGCGGACTTCCACCGCGCCCTCGCGAGGCTGAACCGTCCCGGCTGGCGGAAACTGGCCGACCCGGGGGTTGGCGTCTTCCTGCAGCGCTGGAGGGCCCGGCGAGCCGATGAACCGTCGCTGCGAAAGGTCTCGCTGTTCTTCGGGGAGTCGATGCAGGTCGCCCTGCCCGAGGTCATCTCCGAGCAGATCCACGCCTACGGCCTGTTCGATCCCGAGGTCAGCTGGCTCGCGCTGTGCGCGGTCGAGCAAGGCGATACCGTGTTCGATGTCGGCGCACACTTCGGGTACTTCACGCTGCTCTTCTCCGCGCTGGCCGGACCCTCGGGACGCGTGCTGGCCCTCGAGCCCACGCCCTCGACCTTCGCCATCCTGTCGGCGAACGTCGCCGGATACTCCCGCATCACCGCGCTCAACGTCGCGGCGGGCGCAACCTCGGGCCGGCTGTCGATCACCGACTACGGACTGCGCCACAGTGCATGGAACACGCTGGCCGCACGTGGCTGGCTTGCGCCGGCGCAAGCCCCCTCGCCACGGCATCACGAGGTCGATGTCGTGACGCTGGACGAATGTGCTCGGCAGCGGGGCATGATTCCGGGGTTCTTGAAGATCGACGCGGAGAACTACGAGACGCAGGTACTCGAAGGCGCCGGCGAACTCCTCGAACGCCACGCGCCGTCGCTGCTCCTCGAAGCGGGCTCCGACGCCGCGGCCTGCCTCGCGCAGGCACTCGCGCACCAGGGCTACCGCGCCTTTGTCGCGCCACTCCCGGGCCAGCTGATCGCGTGCGAGGACGCCGCCGACGCCGCTCGCCGGCACAAGGACGTGCTGTTCGCCGCCGGCGAGCGCGCGGCGCGGCTGCCGGCTCGCGCAGCCGCGCTCGCCGCCGCGCGTTGATCGACCTGCGGTCGCCCATGCGTGCCCTGCGCGGACGTATCGGTCGCCTGCTGCGCGCCACCCCGATCCTGGCCGAGGCGCATGCCGGCGTGCGTGCGTGGCAGACACGGTCGGACTATCGCGACCTCGTCCGCCGGTACGCAGGTCGGCCGGATACGCTGCCGGCCCTGCCCGCATGCGAGCTGGGCCACCCGCCCCGCGTGCTGTTCATCGGCACCGACGAGGAGCAGGATCGCAGCGGCTTCATCCAGGCGCTGGAGCGTTGCTCGCAACTGACTCTCTTCCGCCATGAAAGCGGCCGCTACGGCCACAACGATCCGCGAGCCCCGGAAGTCCGCCGCGCCGCCAACGCCCGCCAGCTCGATGCCACGCTCGACGCAATGGCGGCTGCAGGCGGATTGCCGCAAATCGTCATCGCCCAGACCTGGGCCACCCTGATCGATCCCGCCGCGTTCGACCGGGCTCGCGCACGCGGCTGCATGGTCATCAACATCGCGATGGATGACCGCCACCAGTTCCGCGGCAGGCGGGAATCCTGCGGGTGGAGCGGCACGCTCGCACTGATCGGCCATATCGACCTCGCGCTGACCGCCGCGCCCGAATGCGTCGCCTGGTACCAGGCGGAGGGCTGTCCCGCGCTGTATTTCCCCGAAGCGAGCGACCCGGACATCTTCCACCCGAGGCCGGAACTGCCCAGGATCCACGATGTGTCCTTCATCGGCGGCCGCTACGGCATCCGCGAGCAGATCGTACGAACGCTGCGGCGCGCCGGCGTGAAGGTGAGCGCCTGGGGCAATGGCTGGGAGGGCGGGCGCATCGACGTGCCCGGGATGGCCCGGGTGTTCGCCCAGTCGCGGGTCATCCTCGGTGTCGGTACAATCGGCCACTGCCGCGATTTCTACGCGCTGAAACTGCGCGATTTCGACGCGCCGATGACGGGCTCCTGCTATCTCACGCATGACAACCCGGACCTGCGTTCGCTCTACGATGTCGGCCGGGAAATCGTCACGTATCGATCGACCGATGACTGCGTCGACCAGGTGCGTGCCCTGCTGGCGGATCCTGGCCGGGCGGATCTGATCGGCGCCGCGGGTCGTGCCCGGGCCCTGCGGGACCACACATGGAATTCACGTTTCTCCGCCCTGTTCAATGCCATCGGCGGCGGGGTGGGCTGACGTGTGCGGAATCGTCGGGGCTGTTTCGCTGCGCAGCACCCTGAACCCCGAAGCGATCGCACAGGCACGAGACCGACTCGCGCACCGCGGCCCGGACGATGCCGGCCTCTGGCTATCGCCCGACCGCCGGATCGCCCTCGCCCACCGGCGCCTGTCGGTGATCGACCTGAGCGCGGCCGGACACCAGCCGATGCTGGACGCCTCCGGCCAA
>CAIKXV010000230.1 GCA_903831455.1 uncultured Pseudomonadota bacterium
CCCCCAGCGCCCGCACGGGAGCCGTCGCCGGCCGTGGCCGAGGGGCCGTCGCCGCCGACCTCCACGGGGCTGCGGAGCGAGCGCGCGCCGGAGCCCGCGGCCGGGGGCGGCGGCTTCGCCGCCACCCGCGGGCGCCTTGCGCTGCCGGTGACCGGCGAGATCGCCAACCGCTTCGGGCAGGCGCGCGCCGAGGGCGGACTGGAGTGGCGGGGCGTCACCATCCTCGCCCGAGCCGGCCAGGAGGTGCGCTCGGTTGCGCCCGGGCGCGTGGTGTTCGCCGACTGGTTGCGCGGGTTCGGCAACCTCCTGATCGTCGACCACGGCGAGGGCTACATGACCCTCTACGGCAACAACGAGTCGCTGCTGCGGCGGGTGGGCGACGCGGTGCGCGGGGGCGATGCGGTGGCCACCGTGGGCGCATCCGGCGGCTCGGCGCGCTCGGGCGTCTACTTCGAACTGCGCCACCAGGGCCGTCCGATCGATCCGCTGGCCTGGGCGGGACTGCGCTAGCTGCCGCGGGCGCCGGACGGGTCGGACGCTCGGCCGGTACCGTCGGGCAACCCGCGGGGATGCTGCGCGCGCGCCCGTCGCGCCGGCGGGTGCGGGGGCGGCGCCGTCCCGGTGCGAAGGCTGCGCCGCGCGGTCGCCTCCGTCGGGTGGCGGTGCCCGAAGCCTGGCCTGCACGCGCATTCGTCGACGCCAACAACGCCCGCGGGCGAGGCTGGACGACCTGCTAGTATGCGTGTCGAACAAGGGTTCGCTGCCGCGGTTCGTCGCGCCCTGCTCCAGCAGCCCTCCGCCCCGCCCCCAGGTCGTCCATCCCATGTCCGCTCCCTCCGTCACCCCGATGCGCCGCAAGCTCGGCCACGCAGGCCTGGTCTGCCTGGGCGTGGTGCTCGGCGTCCTCGTCAGCCTGAACTTCTCGGCCGTGGCCCAGCGGGAGGCGCCCGGGCCGCTGCCGATCGAAGAGCTGCGGGTGTTCACCGAGGTGTTCGGCCGAATCAAGAGCGACTACGTCGAGCCGATCGAGGACCGTCGCCTGTTCACCGAGGCGATCAACGGCATGCTCTCGGGCCTCGATCCGCACTCGGCCTATCTCGACCAGGAGGCCTTCAAGGAACTGCAGGTCGGCACCCAGGGCGAATTCGGCGGGCTGGGCATCGAGGTCGGCATGGAGGACGGCGTGGTCCGGGTGGTCTCGCCCATCGACGACACGCCGGCCTCGCGCGCGGGGCTGCGCCCCGGCGACCTGATCATCCGGCTCGACGAGACGCCGGTGAAGGGCATGACCCTCAACGACGCGGTGCGCCGGATGCGCGGCCGTCCGAACACCCCGATCACGCTCACCATCCTGCGCCGTGGCGAGCCCAAGCCGATCGTGGTCACGCTGACCCGGGCCGTCATCAAGATCCAGAGCGTGCGCTCGGCCGTGATCGAGCCGGGCTACGGCTACATCCGCCTCACCCAGTTCCAGGAACACACCGGCGAGAGCCTCGCACGGGCGATCGAGCGCGTCTGGAAGGAGAACGGCAGCCCGATGCGCGGCCTGATCCTCGACCTGCGCAACGACCCGGGTGGCCTGCTCAACGGGGCGGTCGGCGTCTCCGCCGCGTTCCTGCCGCGCAACGCGCTGGTGGTCTACACCGACGGCCGCGCACCCGACTCGCGCATGAAGCTCAACGCCAGCCCCGAGTTCTACCTGCGCGGCAGCGGCCAGACCGACTACCTGCGTGGCCTGCCGGCCGACATCAAGACCGTACCGATGGTCGTCCTGATCAACGGCGGCTCGGCGTCGGCCTCCGAGATCGTGGCCGGCGCACTCCAGGACCACAAGCGCGCCACCATCATCGGCACCCAGAGCTTCGGCAAGGGTTCGGTGCAGACCATCCTGCCGCTCGCGAACAACACCGCCATCAAGCTCACCACCGCGCGCTACTTCACGCCGAACGGGCGTTCGATCCAGGCCAAGGGCATCACGCCCGACATCGTGGTCGAGGATCCGGCCAACCCCAGCGATGGCCAGCGCGTGCGCGAGGCCGATCTCGACCGCCATCTCTCCGACGGCAGCAAGGGCGGCGGCGGTCGGCCGGCGGCCCCGCGGCGCGAAGCGCCCGCCGAGCCCGCACGGCCGCGCGCCGAGCCGATCAAGCTCGAGCCGGGCCAGGTGTTCTCGCGCGAGGACTTCCAGCTCATGCAGGCGCTCAACCATCTCAAGGGCCAGCCGGTGCTGCGCGAGATGCCGCTGCCCGCAACGGCCGCCCGCGCGCCTGCATCCGCCCCGGCCGCAGCACGCTGAGGGTGGAGCAGGACCCTCCGCGCTGCGAGACGCCTTCGCTGCCGGTCGGCGCGGGCCTCGATGACGCGCAACTGCTGCGCTACAGCCGCCATGTGCTGCTCGACGACATCGGGATCGAAGGGCAGGCGCGGCTGTGCTCGGCACGGGTGCTGGTCGTGGGGGCCGGCGGCCTCGGTTCGCCGGTGCTGCTCTACCTCGCCAGTGCCGGCGTGGGGCAGGTGACGGTCTGCGACGACGACCGCGTCGACCTCACCAACCTGCAGCGGCAGATCGCGCACACCACCGGACGGGTCGGGCAACTCAAGGTCGAGTCCGCGCGGCAGGCGATGCGCGAACTCAACCCCGGGACCGTGGTCGAGACGGTGGCCGAGCGCCTGGCCGGTGCCGCGCTGGACGCACGCGTCCGCGCCGCGGACCTGGTCGTCGATGCCAGCGACAATTTCGCCACGCGGCATGCGATCAACGCCGCGTGCGTCCGGCACCGTCGTCCCCTGGTCTCCGGCGCGGCGATCCGCTTCGACGGGCAGGTGGCGGTGTTCGACCTGCGCCGACCCGATGCCGGCTGCTATCACTGCCTGTTTCCGGATAGCGACGAGGGGGAGGAGATGCGCTGCGCGGTGATGGGCGTGTTCGCTCCCCTGGTGGGCGTGGTGGGCGCGATGCAGGCGGCCGAGGCGATCAAGCTGATCGCCGGGGCAGGACGCTCGCTCGACGGCCGGCTGCTGATGTTCGACGCCCGGGAGTCCTCGTGGCGCGAGATGCGTTTCGCGCGCGATCCGGCCTGCCCCGTGTGCGGGCCGGCCGCGCGGGACGCCTACGGCTGATCGCGCCGTGCACGGTGCGTGCCGTGCACGCGGCCCGCGCCTGCCGAGCTGCCGCGTGCGGACCGCGAGGTCGTGGCGTGCGGGCTGCCCGTACGGTGCGACAACGCCCGGCGCAGTGCGCCCCTGCTCCGGCCGCGGTGCGGCCCGAAGACCGATCGACGCTAGTGCGCCAGCAGCACGCGCCGCTGCTCGGCCCAGTGCTGCGCCGGATCGCGGGTGAAGCCGCTCTTGGCGAACTGGTGCCAGCGACCGGTGACGAAGGCGATCAGCGCATTCGCGTGGGCGGTCACGTCCAGGTCGGCGGGCAGGTCGCCGGCGGCCTGCGCCAGCCTCACCGCCTGGCGCAGCGTGGCCTCCATGCGGTCGTGCAACTGGTTGATGCGGGCCTGCAGCCGCGCGTTCTCGTGCACCAGTGCATCGCCGATCAGCACGCGGGTCATGCCCCGGTTCTTCTGGGCGAACCCCAGCAGGAGCGTGATCATCGCGTCGATCTGCCGCAGGCCCGGAGGCTCGTCGGTGCCGATGCGGTTGAGCAGGCTGAACACGGTCTGCTCGATGAACTCGATCAGTCCGTCGAACATCTGTGCCTTGCTCGCGAAGTGGCGGTAGAGCGCCGCTTCGGAGACGTCCAGCCGGCCCGCCAGCGCGGCGGTGGTGATCCGCTCGGGGTTGGGCGCTTCGAGCATTTCCGCGAGCGTCTGCAGGATCTGCAGTCGACGCTCGCCGCTGCGGGGAGGCATCGGAGGTCTCCGGTCGGGGACGGGCGCCCGCCGGGTGCGCGGGTCCACCGTCCGGATTCTAGGCAGATTTTCCCGCGGCCGTGGGCCGGCGCAACCGTGCCATCGCGGCCGGTACGCCCTGCAGCCCGGTGACCATCACGTCCACGTAGTGCGGCCGGCGGACCGGCAGCAGCCCGGGGTGCCGCGCCACCCAGACCGTGCGCAGGCCGAGACGCCGCGCGGTCTTGAGGTTGTCCAGCGAGTCCTCGACCATGATCGCGCGGGCGGGCAGCACCCGGTGGGCGCGGAACAGCTCGCGAAAGCCGCGCGCGTCGGGCTTGGGGCGATAGCCGGTGTGCTCGATGGTGAACACGCCCTCGAACAGGTCGGCGATGCCCAGCACGTCGAGCACCGCCCGGCAGTAGTGCTCTGGGGAATTGGAGAACACCAGCTTGCGGCCCGGCAGGCGGCGCAGCAACCCGCGCAGCCCCATCTCCCGGATCACCATGCGTTCCAGTTCGGGGAACCGGTGCGTCTCGCGAAGGAAGTGGTCGGGATCGGTGCCGTGGTGGCGCATCAGCCCGAGCAGGGTGGCCCCGTAGCGCAGCCAGTAGCGACGCCGCAGCGCACTGGCCTCGACCTCGGGCAGGTCCAGGTGCCGCATCACGTACTCGGTCATCGACCGGTTCATGTGCGGGAAGATGTGCGGGCTGGCGTAGTGCAGCGTGTTGTCGAGGTCGAAGATCCAGGTGCGCGAGTCCACCGCGGCGGCTCAGTGGCTGCGGATCATCGTGCCCACGCCCTGGTCGGTCATGATCTCCAGCAGCACGCTGTGGTCGACCCGGCCGTCGATGATGTGCACCGAAGCCACGCCGCCGCGCGCGGCGTCCAGCGCCGAGGAGATCTTGGGCAGCATCCCGCCGGAGATGGTGCCGTCTGCGAACAGCTCGTCGATGCGGCGTGCGGTGAGTCCGGTGAGCAGCCGGCCCTCGCGATCGAGCACCCCGGGGGTGTTGGTGAGCAGGATCAGCTTCTCGGCCTTGAGGATTTCGGCGACCTTCCCGGCGACGAGGTCCGCGTTGATGTTGTAGGTCTCGCCGGCCTCGCCCGAGCCGATCGGCGCGATCACCGGGATGAATCCGTTGCCGGTCAGCGTCTGGATGATCGACGGGTCGAGGGACTCGATCTCGCCCACTTGCCCGATGTCGATCTTGCGATCGGGTTCCTCGCGGCTCGCCACCATCATCTTGCGTGCCCGGATGAGGCCGCCGTCCTGCCCGGTCAGGCCCACCGCCTGGCCGCCGCAGGAGTTGATCAGCTCGACGATCTCCTTGTTGACCTGCCCGGCGAGCACCATCTCGACGATGTCCATGGTCTCGGCGTCGGTCACGCGCATGCCCTGGACGAACTCGCCCTTCTTGCCCACGCGCGCGAGCAGCTGCTCGATCTGCGGGCCACCGCCGTGCACCACGACCGGGTTGAGCCCCACCAGGCGCAGCAGCACCACGTCGTGCGCGAACGAGCGCTTGAGGGCCTCGTCGGTCATCGCGTTGCCGCCGTACTTGATGACCACGGTGCGCCCGTGGAAGCGACGGATGTAGGGCAGGGCCTCGGCGAGCACCTGCGCCTTCTGCGCGGCGCTGAGCGGGGAGGCGGTCGGCTGGTCGGACATCGCGGGATCCTCGGTCGGGGGGGGGCGGCCGCGTCCGGACACCGGATGCGACCGCAGACCGCGGATTCTACCGGCGGGGTCCCCGTCCGCGGGAACCCCCGCCGGCAGTCCGCCGATCAGCGGATCTCGATGCGCCGGGCCGAGCTGGCCGCCTTCTTCGGCAGCCGAAGCTCGAGCACGCCGTCGGCGTACTTCGCCTCGGAGGCCGACTCGTCGATCGCGTCGCCGAGCTGGAACGCGCGGTAGAGCTTGCCGTAGTAGCGTTCGCTGCGCAGCACCCGGCCTTCCTTGCGCTCCTCGCGCTGGTTGCGGACCTCGGCGCTGATCGTCACCTCGTTGCCGTCGATCGACACATGGATGTCGTCGCGGGCCACGCCCGGGAGTTCGGCGTGCAGCACGTACGCCTTGTCCTCCTCGCTCACCTCCACGCTGAACGGGCGCGCGGCCGCAGGCTGGGGGGTGGCGCCGACCGGGCGCACGAGAAAGCCCTGGAACAGGTTGCTGATCAGATCGTCGAAGGGTTCGTTGCGAATGAGCTGTGCCATGACGGCCTCCTCGTGAGGGATGGGGCGGGACCGTCCCGCGACCTGCGTCGCGACGGGTCCGGATCCGCCGATGACCAGCAGATGGGTACGGGCTCCCTGCGCATCAAGGGGGCGGTGCATCGCCCGGGTCATCTGCCTGCCGCACCCCGGACGGCGAGGGGTGCTCGGATATACTGGCGACCTTTCACGGGGGTGCTTTTGATCGCGATCAAATCCGCGCGCTTCGCGCGACTGGGCGCTGCGGGCCTGGCCCTGCTGGCGGGTCTTCTCTGCGGCGCCGTCCCGGTTCGCGACGCGCTCGCGCAGCCCGGTGCGCTGCCCCTGCCCACGCCACCGGCGATCAACGCGCGCGCGTGGATGCTGGTCGACCACGACACCGGGCAGGTGCTCACCGCGCAGGCGGCCGACGAGCGGGTCGAACCCGCCTCGCTCACCAAGCTGATGACCGCCTACCTGGCGTTCAATGCCATCCGCCAGAAGCGCCTCGCGCCCACGCAGGTCGTGCCGATCTCCGATCGCGCGCGCAAGGCGATCGGCTCGCGGATGTTCATCGACCAGCGGGTTCCGGTGACGGTCGACGAACTGCTGCGCGGCATGATCGTGCAGTCGGGCAACGACGCGAGCATCGCGCTGGCCGAGGCGGTGGCCGGCGGCGAGGACGCCTTCGCCGCGGCCATGACCCGGGAGGCGCAGCGACTGGGCATGCGCAACACCGCCTTCCTCAACGCCACCGGCCTGCCCGATGCCGGGCACTACAGCTCGGCGGCCGATCTCGCCCGCCTCGCCTCGGCGATCCTGCGCGACTTCCCGGAGTTCTACCCGCTCTACTCGCTGCGCGACTACACCTACAACAAGATCCGGCAACCCAACCGCAACCGGCTGCTGCTGCTCGACCCTTCGGTCGACGGCATGAAGACCGGCCACACCGAGGCGGCCGGCTGGTGCCTGGTGTCCTCCGCGCGGCGCGGGGAACGGCGACTGGTCGCGGTCGTGCTGGGGGCCCCGTCGGAGTCGGCGCGCATCGCCGAGAGCCAGAAGCTGCTCAACTTCGGCTTCCAGTTCTACGACAACTTCCGCCTCTATGCGCCGCGGCAGGCCGTGGGTTCGCTGGAGGTCTGGAAGGGTTCCTCGCGGCAGATCAAGGCCGGCTTCGAATCGGGCCTGATGGTCACGCTGCCCGCGGGCAGCGGGCCGCGCGTGAAGGCCGAACTGGAAAGCGTGCAGCCGCTGATGGCCCCGGTGGCCGCAGGGCAGCGCGTCGGCACGCTGCGACTCACGCTGGACGGGCGACCGCTGGCAGAATACCCGGTAGTGGCCCTGGAGGCCGTCGAGGTGGCGAACGTGCTGCGTCGCGCCTGGGATGGCTTGCGGCTGATGTTCAAGTAGGCGAGAGGCCTGGCGAGGCGACGATGATCTGTTTCCTGAACGGCGACTACCTTCCGATCGAGCAGGCGCGCATCTCCCCGCTCGACCGGGGCTTCATCTTCGGCGATGGCGTCTACGAGGTCATTCCGGTCTACGCCCGTCGCCCCTTCCGCATGGTCGAACACCTGCAGCGCATGCAGCGCAGCATGGATCGCATCGGACTCGCCAATCCGCACTCGATCGAGAAGTGGGAGGCGCTGTGCATGGAACTCATCGCCCGCAACGAGGGCGAGAACCATGGCCTCTACATCCAGGTCAGCCGCGGGGTCGCGCCGCGCGACCATGCGTTCCCGAAGGAGTCCACCCCGACGGTGTTCATGATGTGCAACCCGCTGCGCGCGGCGCCCGCGCACTGGCGAGCCGAGGGGGCGGCGGCCATCACCGCGCGCGACGAGCGCTGGCTCAACAACGACATCAAGTCGACCGCGCTGCTGGGCAACGTGCTCGCCCGCCAGAAATCGGTGGAGGCGGGCGCGGTCGAGACCATCCTGCTGCGCGAGGGCATGCTGACCGAGGCGTCCTCGAGCAACGTGCTGATCGTGCGCGACGGGCTCATCCTCTCGCCCCCCAAGAGCAACCTGCTGCTGCCGGGCACCACCTTCGACGTGGTGATCGAACTCGCCCGGCGCCACGGCATGGCCCACGAACTGCGCCCCATCACCGAAGCCGAGCTGCGCTCGGCCGACGAGATCTGGGTCACCTCCGCCACCAAGGAGGTGCTGGCGATCACCCGCCTGGACGACCAGCCCGTCGGCGAGGGCAAGCCCGGCCCGGTGTGGCGCCGGATGGACCGGCACTACCAGGACTACAAGCGCGAGGTCACCGGATGCGAGGCGCCTCAGGCGTGAGGCCGGCGCGCGCGTGCGACCGCAGGACCTTCGCGTGAGTCCCGCGGCGCCCCCCGTGGATTCGCTGATCGAGTATCCGTCGGCGTTCCCGATCAAGGTGATGGGTCCCACCCAGCCGGGTTTCGCCCAGGCAGTCGTGGCGGTGGTCCTTCGCCACGCGCCCGACTTCGACCCGTCCGCCATCGAGATGCGGGCGAGCCGCGAGGGTCGTTACCTCAGCCTGACCGCGACCGTGACCGCGCGCTCGCGCGAGCAGCTCGATGCTCTTTATCGCGACCTGTGCGACCACCCGATGGTCGTGATGGTGCTCTAGCCGGCGCGTCGCCCGCCGTGCCGGTGCCCCGACCCTTCCCGAACCCTTCCCTCCAACAGACCGATCCGATCCCATGGCCCGCCCGACCCCGTCCAGCAAGCCGGTTCCCGCGAAATCCTCCCGTGCGCCCTCCCGCGGGCCGCGGGTCGTCGCACGCAAGTCCCCGATCCACGGGCGCGGCGTCTTCGCGCGGCGCGACATCGCCAAGGGCGAGCGGGTCATCGAGTACGTCGGTCGCAAGATCACCTGGGCGCAGGCCGATCGCTGGTACGCGGACGACGAGAGCAAGCCGTCGCACACCTTCCTGTTCACCCTGGACGATCGCTACGTGATCGACGGCAACGTCGGCGGCAACACGGCGCGCTGGATCAACCACTCGTGCAAGCCCAACTGCGAGTCCGACATCGTCGACGGGCGCATCTGGATCGAGGCGCTGCGCGACATCCGGGCGGGCGAGGAACTGTTCTACGACTACAACATCACGCTCGACACGCCGCATACGCCCGCCGAGAAGCGACGCTGGGTCTGCCTGTGCGGGGCGCGCAACTGCCGCGGTACGCTGCTGGGCAAGAAGCGCTGACCCTCGCACCCGGGGCGCGACGCGTTCCGGGGGCCGGTGCGTCCGATCGCGCAGTGGCACGCGGCGGCACGGGCGTGGGAGCACGCCGGCGACGCGGACCGCGCCGCCGAGGCGAACCTCGCCCTCGCCGGCGTCCACCGCTCGCTCGGGTGGTTCGCCGAGGCCGACCGGCTGGCGAAGGTCGCGGCCGACCGCGGACGCACCCGCGAGCTCGTGACACGCGCACGCACGGCGCACGCCCTGACCGCGGCCGACCGGGGCGCGTGGGCCGAGGCGTCCGAGGTCGCAGCCGCGTCGCGCCAGGCTGGTGATCCCGAAGCTAGCGTGTTGATCGCCCTGGCCGCCGCCCTCGACCGCGCCCCGGACGCCGCGACCCTCGCCGACGCCGCTCGCGCAGCGGCCGCTTCGCCGTCGCTGCGCGCGATCGCAGAAGTGGTCGGTCGCATCGCAGACCCGAGCCGCCGCGCGCCGCCGCTCCTCACGGTGCTCACCGACGCCGCGCGTACTGCGACCCTCGACGACATGGCCCGCCTGCGCCGCTTCGCCGCCGAGGCGGCCCACCGCGCAGGTGACCCGGGCGAGGCGGCCGCCCACATCGAGCAGGCGA